>CAJWOB010000181.1 GCA_913043885.1 uncultured Spirochaetaceae bacterium
GTCTTCGCCGTCGTCGTGGTGATTGTCTTCGCCGTCGTCGTGGTGATTGTCTTCGCCGTCGTCGTGGTGATTGTCTTCGTCGTCGTCGCCCAAGACACGGAGCGGAGTGCCCTCGGCAAGATCGACCACCAAGCGGGCGTCCACGTTGGCTACTAGATCCTCGAGGAAGCGGTCCTCCAGCCCGGCACCGTTGGCGAATACGGCGTCTGCGCCGGCCAGTACCCGTCCATCGCGCGGTGTGGCCTGGTAGGTATGCGGGTCACCGCCAGGGGCGATCAGGACGTGCAGCTCGATCCGATCGCCTCCGACCTGTCGGACCAGGTCGCCGACTATGGTGGTCGTCGCCACGACGGAGAGCGGGTGGTCTGCGTCTGATGTGGATGATGCTTCGGTCCTGGCGCCGGCAGCCGCCGCCAAAGCGGTGAACGCGAACATGGAGATGGCCAGCCACCGCAAGCACGGTCGTGACGACAAGTGGTACATGCGGGCGACCTTAACAGTAACGACTACCTATTATCAATAGCCTTCTCCGTTACTCTCCTCACCGGCTGCCGCGCTAGGCCATACATCGCGGCCCTTGTAACCTGAGTATTTGTACCGTATGAAGTAGTCGGATTTGTCCCGATGCGGTCGAAGCTCACGGCCGGTGTTCTATTGCCGCCACTTCACTACTACGTGGTGACCCGACCATGACCGAACCAGGCCGCGATTCCGCTGGATACTCGTGAACGCGAACCCTGAGCTTGCAGAAGCGGTCGAGCACATAGACGCGTACGGCTACTGCCTCCTGGAAGACCGTATTCCGGAAGATCTGGCGCGGAGCCTCGGGCGTCGCTGCCTCGAGCTGCACGCCGACTCCAAGTGGCAGCCGTCCATCATCGGCGACCCGCACTATCAGACGCTGTTCGGCATGCTGAACCTGGACGACCGGGTGTGGACCTGCGCCGCTCACCGGGATGTCGTGGCAATCGCCGGCCACTTTCTGGGGCCAAGCTGCCGCGTGGTCGAGGCTTGTTCCAAGCCCACCTGGCCCGGCGCCCCGGCTCAGGAGCTGCACGTCGACTCGGCGAGCCAGTTCAACGAGGTGCCCGACGTCCCCTGGATGATCAACACCGTGTGGATGTTGACGGACTTCACCGTCGAGAACGGCGCCACCGGAGTCGTGCCCCTGAGCCACCGGAGCCGCCTGAAGCGCCCGCCGCCGGAGATCACGCCCGACAGCACGCTGATCACGCCGATCACCGGCAGGGCCGGTTCGGTGATCCTGTGGCACGGCGGGCTGTTGCACCTTGCCCGGCCCAACACGAGCGATCAGATCCGTGTCGGCCTCAACATCGCCTACTACCCGCGCTGGTTCAACAACTGGATCGAGGGCGGTCACCAGCCGGTGTGGCCCGAGACCTACGCACGCATGCCGGAGTCGATGCAGCAGCTGTGCCCAGGACGGCTGGGGCGCACGCGTGACGACGTCTACGAACGAACAACTGGAGGATGACATGACCCTCGAAGGGCCAGGTGAGCTCATCGAAAAGGCTGACGATAGGCTTGCTCCCCCCTTCATCGAGCGCTTGCGGCGCATCGCGGGTGACGGGGTTCTACCGACCGGCGCGCCGCTTCCCCCTGCCGCCGTACGCGAGGAGGTCGCCGAGCACGTCGCTCGGGTGAAGGAGCAGGGGTTCACGGTAATCGAGAATGTGATCCCGCCCGGCCGGTTGGCCGAGATCCGCGAGGATGTGGTGAAGGCGGCTGGCATCATCCAGGCGGAATGGGACGCCCTGGACACGCAGAATTGGCTGGAGCACACCACCCCTGGCGCGCCCTCCGACACGCCTCCCGGCATCTCACAGATAGCCCACCTGCTCTCGCTCGCTCCCTACTTCGGCGACGAGCGCATGCTCGGCGTAGCGCGCGGGCTCCTCGATCCCCACGTACGCATCGCACAGTGTGAGGCCGTCGGCGGCACCATCCGTCCGCCCAACGAAAATCGCCCCGACTATCGGGAGTGGCACTCCGACTGGCCCCACGACCTCACCGCGGGCCCACACTCGGGATCGATCGCCCAACCGTTCCTCGACGTGACGATGGCGCTCTCTACCGTGTGGTATCTGAGCGACGCCTCGCCGCAGTCGGGGGGTACGTGGACCGTGCCCTACTCCCACCGCGACCCCCGCAACCCGCGGGGCGCACTCGACGCGATCAACCAGCAGGCACCGATTCCCGGTGAGGTCCAGATTACCGCGCCCGCCGGCTCGGTCTACGTTCAGGACACGCGCTGCTGGCACTCCACCGCCGCAAACCCCGGGCCGACCGCCCGCATCGGGGTGGTGGTGATCTACGCACCGTGGTGGCTCAACCTCGAGTTCTCTCGAGGGCAAACCGGGTTCCCGGGAGCCAATCGCGCGCGGGTGCCGCAGGAGACGTTCGAGCAGCTGCCGCCGTCGGTGCAGGCGTTGGTGCGCCACCGCGCCGATGGTCAGATCGATGAGATTGCCGACGCCAAGTGGTTCGTCTCGGCCGCCGCGCAACTCAAGCAGCGGCCGGCCGACAACAGTCACGTGCGCGTGGATCAGCGCGGCAGGCGTTCCTGAAGGTTGGGAATCGGAGGGAACTGAACCTGAGGTTCTTGCTGGTACCAGTACGCACCCGACGCTATGTCGTGGGGAACTCGTCGTCGCCGTCAATGAAGATCTTGATCTCCCCTTCCCCGAACCACGCCGCCTGTGAGAGCCGGCTCCACGACAGAAAGGTCCCCACGTACCGGCCGTGGCCGCGCACCTCATCGAGGATGACGTAGTCGGGGTTGGCGCGGTCGGTCACCGCGCGGCGCCACTGGGCGTGCAGATACCCGGCGCCGTCGGGCACCTCGGTCTGCGCGTAGGTAATCTGGTACGCCAAGTTGATGTGCTCCGGCAGATCGCTGGTGATGGTGACCCGTGCCCTGCGGCGGAATGGCATCGGCCAGCAGCAGTTCATCCCCGATTGCGGATTCAGTAGAACTGCAGCACGCACCAGCGGCCGTACCGCTTCACATCCGGCCTTTTCGCCACCGCGAACCAGATGTGCTGTATGACACCCGGGCCCTCGACGTCCATCAGCGTCACCCTCTCGCCGGCTGGGACGGCCGGACCTTCCAGCCCCGCCCCAGATCGAACGCCGCAGCCGAGGTTGGCAGGTCGGGGTCGTCTGGTCTGGCGGTCCCCTATTGGCCGTGGCCGGGTACTCACGGTGCATCCGCCCGGTGGCTGTAGTCGGAGCGCCAGCGGCGCCGCATCACCAGCCTGGCTATGCTGGCGACTGCCCGCCATCCCAGCGTTCCGACCACCGCGCGCACCGTGGGTACCACGTTGAAGTCGAACCGATATGCGACCCCAGGAGGACCCGAGCGTCGCGCCACGAAGAATCCAGGGTCCGCAGGGTCGACGCTGCGCAGCAGCTCCATCACCAGAATCACCTCGGTCTCGGTGTTGGTTAGCGAGTGTCCAACCAGCGCCGCCAGGGGGACCTCATTCTCCGCCACTACGCGCATCAGGCCGGTGGCACGGGTGCCACCGATCGCCAGGTCGCCTGGCACGCGCTCGATCTGCGGGCCGCACCTATCGAGCAGGAAGCGGACACACTCGCCGATCAGCCGGTCTCGTTCGCGCGGCGCCAGATCGTCCGCAGACGGATAGCAGCTCTGGTCCTGGAGCGCCGCCGGCGTGCGATTGGGCCACGCCGCCTTGGCGTTCTGGATCCGTCCACAGCGCGCTTCCAACGCGCTCCCGTGGCGCAGCCCAAAGTAACGAAACATCTCCGCAACATGCGAGTAGTCGTTGAGAAGCTCCAGGCTGGTCTCCCAGTAGCAGATGGCGGGGAAGCGCTGGCAATAGTCCAGCTCGCGCCGGCGCACCTCGTCGACGTGCCATCTGCAGAGACCCAGCGGGCTGTCATCGTCGGGGGTGGTCAGATTGCCCGGTGCGCCCGGTATCAGATACCAGGTGCGGGCCCAGCTCGATGCTCGCGGTACGGTGCGCACCCTCTGCATGCTGCGCGCGGTGGCGTCGGGGTCGCGCCGCAGGAGAACGACGCCGATCTCGCGCTGCGGTAGGTACGCGTCGGGAAGCAGGTATCCCCAGCCCAACACGAACGACGGGTTGGTCTCGCAGTAGACCCGCCGCCCGCGCCTGCTTTGGCGCTGAATCTAGCGTACCTTGGTCCTGATCAGCGCGTCGAGCCCGGCGCGATGACCGGCGTTGTATTGCCGCATTGGCTCGCCGTTCATCATCGGAAAGCCCTCGTGCACGCTTACCGCGTTGCGGGCCGTGCTCAGCAGGGAGGACAGGTAGTCGGAGCCGGATCGTCCGGAGTTGATGCAGAAGACGTACTTCGTGCTCACGAAGCAGCGGCGGTCTGTCCCCTCGAAACTGCCGCCTCGAAGGTCGCCACCGCACGGCCGACACCATCCTCGGCACGCAGTCTCGCGCCAATCTCCGCACTGACGGCCCGGTAGCGGTGGCCGCGCGCCGCGGCGTCGAGGTTGGCCGCCAACCGCGCCACCGAGAGCTCCGCCTGGCGGCTCGGGGCCGGGCCAACCCCGAGCATCGCGATTCGCTCGCCCCAGAAGGTCTGATCGAGGGCAAATAGCAAGGCGAACGACGGCACCCCGGCGCGCAGGGCGGCCACGGTGGTGCCGGCGCCGCCGTGATGGACCACCGCCGCGACACGTGGGAACAGGTAGTCATGAGGCACCGCCGGCAGAGCCAGAATATCGTCGGTGTAGTCGCCAGGTGTCAGCCCACCCCACTCGGTAAGTAGCACCGCGCGCAGCTTCGCTCGCTGAACTGCGGCGACGACCAGGCGGGACAGCGCCTCCAGCGCGCGACCCTTCATGCTGCCGAAACCGATGCACCCGGGAGGCTCGCCAGAGGCGAGGAAGTCGGAGAGCTCGTTGGGGGGCGTCCAGCCGCTCGGTGAATCGACGAACCAGTAACCGGTGGGTCGAACCCACCGCGGCCAGTCCCACGGCCGCGGTACGACTAGCTCGCTGAACGCACAGAGGTGGGGGTGGCGGCGGCGCTCGACCGGCCAGGTGATGGGCGACAGCCCGACGCCGCACCGGACCCGCCAGCGATTGATCGACCGCCGGAAGCACAGCCAGATGAGCTGTTTGACCGCGATGTGGGTCAGGTAGTTGTAGGCCCCGCCGAGGCGGATGGCGGTGGAGGCCACCGGGCTTGGAAACGTCCGCGTCGGGTAGCTGGGCTGCAGCATCGCCGACACGCAGGGAATACCGAGCACCTCCGCCGCGTGGGGGCCGCCGAGGGCCAGGGGGGTGGCCACGACTGCGTCCACTCCGCTGCATGCGGTCATCGAGTCGCGCAGAATGCCATCGAGCATCGGCCTGGCAACCTCGTAGAGGCGACGTACGAAACCCACCGGGTCGTCGGTGGTCTCCAACCACTCCTGACCTTCCTCCTGCTGCAGCGCCAGGAGCGGGTCGCCGCCGACAGGTGCCAGGGTGAGCCCGTAGGATCCCACCAGCTCCTCGAAGTTCGGGTTGGTGGCGACGGTGACGTTGTGGCCTGCGGCCTTCAAGCCACACGCCAACGCGACGATCGGCTGCACATCGCCGCGCCCGCCGACGGTAATGAGGGTGACGTTCGCGTTGGATTCTGAGCCGTAGCGCTCGACGGTGTGGCGACCTCCAACTCTCGGGCAGACGCAAGGCAGGGCGGGGACTCAGCCCCGGCGCCGGTCATAGCCTACCGTCTATGGACGCACAGGAATGAGGGCGTGCGGGCGAGGCAAGTCACCCTTCCGCCGCTGGGCGGCTGCCGAACGGCAGGTACGTAGCGTGCTAGACGTTTTGCATCAATATAGGAAAAATATAGTAAAAATATAGTAAAAATATAGTAAAAATATAGTA
>CAJWOB010000182.1 GCA_913043885.1 uncultured Spirochaetaceae bacterium
AGCCGGTCGAGGTGCGGCGTGCGGATCTCGCCGTTGCCGTTTGCCCCGAGGGCGTCCCAGCGCTGCTGGTCGGTGTAGAGGATGAGGATGTTTGGCCGTGTCACTCGTCGTCCAGGTACGTGCTCGCAGGATCGGTGCGCCCGAGGAACTGCTCGGGTGGATCGGTGGCGGTGACCCATTCGCGGATCAGCGCCAGGTCTCTCCGCTTGGCGTTCATCCGTTCCTCGACGGCTTCGGGATCCCAGTCCGCGAGCAGCTCCTCGACCAGCGCGTCGCGCGTCGCAGCGAGACCGGGATCGGCTGCCAGATCGGTGGTCTCGTCCGGGTCATCGCTCAAATTGAACAACTGCGGCGCATGACCGTGGTAGTACGCGAGCTTCCATTCGTCTCGACGGATCATCCGACAGGTCCATCCTTCATAAACGCAGTACTCGGACATAGCCATGTCCTCCCACGACGCGCGGGGATCGCTGAGCAGCGGCAGCAGGCTGCGACCGTGGGATCGCGGCAGGGGCGGCGCGCCCAACGCGTCGAGCATGGTCGCATTGATGTCCAGGCTGCTGATCACCCGGCCACACGCAGATCCCGGTTCGATGACACCCGGCCACGACAGGATGGCCGGGACCCGCACCGAAGCCTCGTAGAAGCAGCGCTTCATCCACAGCCCGTGCTCCCCCACCATATCGCCATGGTCTGAGGTGTAGATGACCAGGGTGTCGTCCTCGAACCCGTTATCGCGGAGCGCGTCCAGGATTCGACCGATCAGCCGGTCCATCGCGGTTACCAGTCCCCAGTAGGCGGCGCGGGCGCGGAGGACGTCAGCGTCTGGCACCTGCTCGACACCTCCCCATGTACGCCACCAGCGGACGAAGGGGTGGAGCCCGTCGTCCCACGGATCCTGCTGGACCGGCATCGTCATCCCCTCTCGGTAGAGGTCGAAGTCCTCTCTCCTCGCCACGTACGGCGCGTGGGGCAGGAGGAACCCGACCGAGAGGCAGAACGGGTCGGTGCTGGTCCCGGCTCGAGACTTCACCCCCTCGCGGTTGATGAACTCGACAGCGGTGGCGGTCACCTCCTCGTCGTATACCTCGTAGGATGACTGCCCCGCGCCGGACTCCTGTACCGCGCCGCGAATGTCCTTCGGGACACCTCCGTCGCCGGGAAAGTTGGAGGACATGTCGCCGACAGGACGCTCGGCGTAGCCATGCAGCTGATCGGTTCCCAGCGCGTGCATGCGCCCGGTGAGAACCGGACGGTATCCGGCGGCCCCCATGGCATGTGCGAAGGTCGGTACCGCCGAGTCCAAGATGTGGTCGTTGGTCCAGACGCCGATCTCGTGCGGGTGCTGTCCCGTGAGCATCGACATTCGGGAAGCCACGCATACCGGCGACGGGCAGTAGATGTTATCCAGACGAACACCCCGCTCGGCAAGCGTGTCCAGATGCGGCGTATGGACGAGCGGATCGCCGTAGCAGCCGACGACGTAAGGGTTGTGCTGGTCGGAGTGTATGTAGAGCAGGTTCGGCAAGGCAGCCTCAGTACGCCGCTAACCTGCGGGAGCCAAGCGGCGACACGATACTGCGACGGACGCCGGCAAGGGTCAAAGGAGCTGCGGCCGCTACATGCTTCACGCTCCTTGGCGCACCCTGCAGCGCTATGCGTGTGGTGGACAGCGGCATCGTGGGCAACGGCGAGAGCGGCGCCACGCCGCGAGCGCGGTCGGACTGTGCCTTCACCACCGTCAGTCTGATCGACGATGCAACGCTGGTGGTCTGCTTTCGCCGCGGAGAGGGTCGTGACTACGCCGACGGACTGATGTCGACGTACGTGAGCCAAGACCTCGGCCGCACCTGGGAAGCGCGGGAGGTCGACGCCGCCGGCAACCACCTCGGCGAGCCGGGAGAGCTTCGCGGTCGCTCCATCGCCCGCCTCTCGGATGGCGAGATAGTCGAGACCGGCCTGTCGATCGATTCACCGCAGCTCGGGCAGCCATTCGTGCATCCAGAAACGACAGGGCTACTGCCCATGCACATCGTCCACCGCCGCTCGGTCGACGGCGGCCGGTCGTGGGGTGAATGGAAGCGCATGGACACGGCGGCCTCGCCCTGTTCGATGGCGGTCCTGGAGCTCGCCGATGGCGTGCTGGCGCAGCCCTACGAGTGCTAGAAGGAGTACGAGGAACCAGCCACCGGCACCGCAAGCCGCCTACCTGCGGCTGTCCTTTGACCGCGGCGACACGTGGCCGGAGTGGCAGCTGGTAGCCCCCGCCGAGGGCACCTACTACTGGGATCAGCGGATCGCTATCGCTCCCGACGAAGGCCGGCTGGCGGCGATGTTCTGGACCCACGACAGCCGCAGCCACTCGCATCGCGACAGCCACCTCAGCTGGGGCTCACCGGACGGAACGGAGTGGAGGGAGCCGGTCGGTACCGAACTCCCGGGGCAACACACGCAGCCACTGGCGCTGGGCGGCGAGCGCCTGCTCGCCATCTATCCTCGCCGCGACGAAGAGCCGGGTATCGTGCTGTCCCACAGCCGCGACTCCGGAGCCACCTGGCTGCGGGGAGAGGAACCTATGGCTGTACCGCCACGGTGGCAGCGCCGAGGCGGGCTCATTGGCTAGCGAGACGCTACACGCAACCTGGCGGGACATGAGTGGCTGGACCTTCGGACACCCCCGCTGCGTTCTGATCGAGCCAGGGGTGGTGTTTGCCGTCTACCGTGCGGGGGGCAACGTGCACTGGACGCTCGTGGAGGTGTGACCATGGCACCACCCCACGGACGCCTCTGTGCCTTTTAATAGAGGGTTCGCACGGGTGATGATCGACCCGATGCAGACGCTCGACCGCCGGAGAGGCTCAGACTTTGGCGCTACTTGAGCCACTAACCGAGGAGGCGCTGATCCCCGTCCTCGAGGAGTTCTACCAGAACGGCGCGACCATCATTCGCGGCGTGCTGTCGAGGGCGGAGTGTGAGGCGATCTGTTCCCGGGTGGATCAGGTATTCGCCGAACCGCACTTCGTCAACATGCGGAACGTCAAGCTCGACACTCCGCCCAACGACCGCGACCCCATCGTCGTGCACCGGCTGTTCGAATGCGACCGGTTGTTTCGCGACCTACTGGTGCGGGAGCCGATCATATCCATCGCAGAGACGGTGCTGGGGCCCCAATGCCACTGCATTGCGCAGGGCTGCATCCTCAACCGGCAGGACTTCGGCATCAACAGCTTCCATGTGGACGACAATCTGGAGTTCCCCATCACTAATGACGCGGTGCCGCGCCACCGCGCTGACGTGCGCATGCCGGTGCTACGCATGTCGGTTCAGATCGCGCTGACCGACCAGGACGAGGGCCGCTACGGACCCAGCCAGTTCGTGCCTGGCAGCAACTACTCCGGCCGGCAGCCCAACGATCCGGAGAACCCGAGCTTCAACGGTCAGGGGCCTATCTCGCTGCTGATGAAGGCGGGCGACCTGTACCTACTGAATGGGCAGACCTGGCACCGTGGGGCCCCCAACACCTCAGACCGGGTGCGCTACCTGTTCCATCAGGTGTACGGCCAACGCTTCGTCGCGCAACGCTTCTGGCCCTATCTCAACTATCACATGCCGGAGCACGTCCTGGACGGGGCGGGCGAACGGCTGCTGCGGGTGCTCGGCAAACATCCCGAGATGTCCTACGGCTAGCGCAGGGCGCGCTGGACCACGGACGCCGGCCACAAAGCGACCGGTCTTGGTAGCTAGCGGCGAGCCCTACTGGCTCGACATCGAACGACCGCGTTACCCGGCTCTGAGCGGTGCTGAAACGGCGGACGTTATGGTCGTCGGCGCGGGCATCTTCGGCCTCAAGCTGGCCGAACTGCTGTCGGATTCAGGAGCGACCGTCGTAGTCCTCGAGCGGGGCCGGGTCGGCGCCGGTGCCTCGTCGCGTAATCAGGGCACGATTACCGAGGCGGCGGCCGCCGCCCACGACGCGCCCGCCGCCGCTTGCTCCGGCGGGTGCTGCGGGGACGGGCAGGTGTGTCTGCTCGACGCGTGCACCGACCCGGGCGCCGCCTGCGCCAGCCCCCTCGACTGCCCCGAGGGTCAGTACTGCGAAGCCAGCATCGGTCGCTGCCTGCCGCGGGTGACCTCGGCCGACGAGTGCGAGTACCGCCCCACGGTCGGCGACTTCGAGATCCAGGTGGAGTGGCATTGGGCGAACGATCCCGACGTCCGGCCTCTGCACGACCAGGTGATGTCGACCCCGATGGTCGCGAACCTGAACGACGACAACGGCGATGGGCGCATCGACCAGAACGACATCCCCGACGTGGTCTTCAACACCTTCCGCGCCGGTTCCCCCGACACCGGAGGGGCATCGGTCTATGGGGCCGACGGCGTGCTGCGGGCCATCTCCGGCGCCGACGGCTCGCGGCTGTGGCCCACCGCGGAGCCGGCATACGCCACCCACCCTTCCCTCGAGGTGGCCATCGCCGACATCCGGCCCGACTCTCCCGGCCCGGAGATCGTGGGCTGCGCCTTCGACCCGGGGACGACCTTCGGGGCCGACCGGCTCACCATCTTCTCCGCGCAGGGGGACATCCTGCACCGCTTCTCCGAGGGGCCCATCGTGGGCTGCGGTCGCCCGGCCATCGCCGACATGAACGGCGACGGGGTCGCCGAGATCGTGGTCGCCAACACCATCGTGCAGGCCGACGGCTCGGGTTTCGTGACCGCCCCCCTGCGGGGCTCCTCGGCCATCGCCGCGATCTACGACGTGACCGGCGACGGCGACCTCGAGCTCATCGGCATCAACGGCGTCGCGCGGGCCGACGGCACCGTGGTCTGGCAAGCGGACACGTTCGTCGGCGAAGGAGGCTACGTGGCCATCGCCGACATGGACCTCGACGGGGACCCCGACGTGGTCGCCACCAGCTCCACTTCCCACGCGGTGACCGTCCGCGACGGAGCGACCGGGGAGCTGCTCGCCGGCCCCACCGAGATCACCCCCACCGGCGACCCCTCCATCAGCGCCCGGGTGGCGGCCATCATGGCCGCGCGCCCCGACCGCGACGCCCTCTCCGGTGGCGGCGCGCCCACCATCGCCAACTTCGACGACGACCCCGAGCCGGAGATCGCCCTGGCCGGCGGCTACGCCTACGCGGTCCTCGAGAACGACCTGAGCCGCAAGTGGTTCTTCGAGACCCAGGACACCTCGAGCCGGGCCACCGGCTCCAGCGTGTTCGACTTCGAAGGGGACGGAGTGGCGGAGGTCCTCTACAACGACGAGCGCTTCTTCCGCGCGTTCCGGGGCCCCAGCGGCGCGGTGTACCTCGAGCGCTGCAACACCAGCGGCACCCTCACCGAGTACCCCATCGTGGTCGACGTGGACAACGACGACCACGCCGAGATCGTGCTCGCCGCGAACAACTACGCCTTCTCCCAGTGCAGCGACGGCTCCGCCTCGAGCACCGGCATCTGGGCCTTCGGCCACCCGGACAACCAGTGGGTACGCACGCGGCGCATCTGGAACCAGCACAGCTACCACGTCACCAACATCAACGAAGACGGCACCCTGCCGGCGCGTGAGGCGCCCAACTACGCCGACCCCCGGCTCAACAACTTCCGGCAGAACGTACAGCCCGATGGGCTCTTCGATGCGCCCGACCTCGTGCTCCGCGATCTGGCCTTCAGCACCTCCGAGTGCAGCGGCGCGCTCGTGCTCCGGGTGCGGGTGCTCAACGCCGGTCGCGCCGGCGCGCCCGCGGGGGTCCCGGTGAGCTTCTACGTCGACGGTACGTTCCTGGCGCGCACCACCACCACGCGACCGCTGCTGGCGGGCGCCAGTGAAGTGGTCGAGGTGCGGCTCGAGGACGTGGTGTCCGGCACCCCCTACGCGATCACCGCCGTTCTCAACGATC
>CAJWOB010000183.1 GCA_913043885.1 uncultured Spirochaetaceae bacterium
GCTTGGAGAACTCCTTGCTGCCCTTTGGGGAGATCACCTCCACCTGAAGACCCTCCGAGGTCAGGGCAGTGTCCCTGGCCTCGAAGGCGCCGACCGTGAGTGTCTGCCGCTCCATCGTCTCCGAAAAGCACTGCGATACGCACTTGCCAGTGCCCCGCCCACGCATGCGGAAGCCAGCAGCCAAGCACCCAAAACGACGCCCACATAGAGCGCAATGGGAGCCGTTCCGTCCGTGTCGCGAGCGATTTTTTGGCTGCTCCAAACCACCGCAACGACTCCGGCGGCAGTCGCGCACGCGGCGAACGCGAGCACGACACCGCAAGCGACAAGTGGCCACCAGGTGGCTCGTGCAGAGGCCGCACGCATCTGCTCATGTGTAGCGCCCTGGATCGTCCGCCGTCAAAACAAGCTGTTTCGTAGATGTGATCTATTTAGTTACACAGTAGTGGTTTACGATGCATAGATGTGGCCAGCCAGCGTGCGCCGCGGCGGCATGGGGTCGCAACCCGCACAACGGTGGGCTACATTCTGCCGCCATGCATGTGATCTTCCCCGGCACGTTCGACCCTCCGACCAACGGCCACCTCGGCATCATCAGGCGTGCGGCGGACCTGTTCGAACGCGTGGTGATCGTGGTGGCGGACAATCCGCGGAAGACGTCGCTGTTCAGCGCGCAGGAGCGGGAGGAGCTGCTGCAGCGCCTGACCGACGACCTCCACCACACGGAGGTGCACGTCTGGAGCGGCCTCATCGTCGACTTCGCCAAACGGGAGGGGATTCGGGTGCTGCTTCGCGGAGTGCGTGCGCTCGCCGACTTCGAGTACGAGTTCGAGCTGTCGCTGATGAATCGCGCCCTCAACCCGACCATAGAGACGATCATGCTGCCGACCGATCCGAACAACGTCGTCGTGCGATCGTCGGGGATTCGCGAGATTGCGCAGTTCGGCGGCGACATCAGCCAGATGGTACCGGAGCTGGTAGCAGAGGCGGTCCGCGGTAAGTTCTAGCCGGCGCCCATGCTTGACACTCGCAGAATCAGCGCGCTAACTTGCCGGCGCTTCGCGGGGGTGTCGGCCTGCCGGCGCTCCACTGACTCTTTGTAGATTGACTCGATGGCATCGATTGGACCTAAGCGGAAGCACTCGAAGGCGAGAAGTCGCCGAAGGCGCGCGGTGAACATGCGTGTTACACCGCCGAGCATCATCGAGTGCTCGAACTGTGGCAGCCGAGTGATGCTGCATCGCGTGTGTCGCGTGTGTGGCCACTACCGCGGGCGACAGGTTCTGAAGCCCGAAGAGCTGGCATAGAGCGGTGCGCCGCACCGCTGCATTAACCTGTAGAGTAGGGGAAGTATATGGATGAACAGCTGTTTGAGAAGATGAAGAAGCTCATCGCCGACCGCCTCGAGATCGAAGAGGGCAAGATCACGATGGAGTCGTCGTTCCGCCAGGACCTCGGTGCCGATAGCCTCGATACCTACGAGCTGGTGTATGCCATCGAGGAAGAGCTTGGCATCACCATCCCCGACGAGAAGGCCAACGAGTTCGAGACCGTGAAGGACGCCCTCACCTACATCGAATCGCAGGTCAGCAAGTAGCCCGACGCTGGCGCGGCGGTTTCCGCCAGCGCCAGCGCAACCACCCACATCACCGAGACGTGCGCCGATGGCGTACTAGGCATGCGTCGCTGGCGTATTAGGGGCGAGCTTGTGCCCGCGCCCGCGGAGAGCGAGGTAGCGCTCGCGCCGCCGGTGGATCGCGCGCGAGCGCGGAGCCTGCAGCGTCTGCAACGACAGGCGGGCGTTGCCGTCACTGACCCCCGCCTACTGAACCTGGCGATGTGCCATCGATCGTTCGTCAACGAGGCCGAGGGTGTCGGGCGCCGGCCGGTGGCGAACAATGAGAAGCTAGAGTTTCTCGGCGACGCCGTGCTCGGCATCATCATCAGCTCTCACCTCTATTCGATTGCGGGAGAGCGGACCGAAGGCGACCTGGCTCGCATCAAGTCGTTCGTCGTGTCCGAGGACGCGCTCCACCGGGTGGCCCGGCAGCTGCGTCTCAGCGACTACCTGCTGCTTGGGCGTGGCGAGGAGATGTCGGGTGGCCGTCAGAAGAAGGCGATACTTGCCGACGCCGTCGAGGCGCTTCTCGGGGCGGTCTACCTCGACAGCGGGCTGGACGCCGCCGGGCATCTGGTGGATCGGTTTCTGTTTCCCGAGGTGGAGCGCGTGCTCGCCAACGAGCACCGTCAAGACTACAAGACGCTCCTCCAGGAGCTGGTGCAGGGTCGATACAGGAGCCATCCCCGCTACCGGGTGGTGAAGCGCGAAGGGCCGGATCATGACAGCACCTTCTGGATCGAGGTGACCGTGAACGGCCGCGCCTACGGCCCCGGTCGCGGCAAGAACAAGAAACAGGCCGAACAGAGCGCGGCACAGCTGGCGTACCAGCAGCTGGAGGGTGGCGGCGCCTAGCCGAGCTGCCGGCGCGGCTGGCGAGCCTCGTACGGCATCGCGCCCTCCGGCGGTCGTGGCGCCCTGTAGCCAGAGCGCGGTGTACCGCAACTCTTTCGCAGACATGCGGCAGCGTCTCGTCGTTGTGGCCCCAGCTGGCGCCGGCGGATGCGATCGCCTATCCGTATAGTGGCCGGACAAGGTAAGTAGGGCCCCGACGGCTATCCGTACGGGAGACGGATAGCACCGGCGATCGCCCCCGCTTGCGTGCGGCCGGGCCGCGCGCACCGCGCATTAGATGTCGGTCTGCGCCAGCCGCTCGCGGTAGAAGTTGGCCGCGATTTCGATCAAGCGGCGCTCCGTGTTGAGCGCGGGGTCTGCCATCACCGTCTCCAGCAGCTCGCGCAGGATCGTCCCCACTGCCGGCCCGGGTTCGATGCCGAGCTCCCGCATCAGCACGGTACCGTCGATGGCGAGGTCGTTGATGGTGAGAGCCGCTCCCTGCTCCCGCACTCGCTCGATGCGGCGCTGCAGCTCCACCAGGTTGGTCGAGACATCACGTCTGCCGCAGTGACCGATCTGATCGGCGCGACGCAGGGCGAGCAAGTCGGGCACGTTGCTGGCGCCTACTCGGGCCAGAAACCTTCGCACCGCGGCATCGCTCCACGAGGCGTCGTAGTTGAACATGTGGTGACGGACGAGGTGCACCACGTGATCGCGTTCGGCGTTGGAGAAGCGCAAGCGGCTCATCAGCTCGTGTGCCATGCGCGCAGACTCGTGCTCGTGTCGGTGGAACGTCGGGCGCCCCGCCTCGTCACTGCCCACGGTGGTGGCTTTGCCGATGTCGTGCAGCAGAGCGGCAACCCGCAGCCGCAGGTCGCTCGGGGCAGCGTCGCAGCTCAGCAGCGAATGGGTGAGGACATCGAAGCAGTGCATCTCCGGCTGCACGATGCCGGCGCACCGATGCAGCTCGGGAAGGATCAGCTCGCCGAGGCCCGTTTCTTCAATTAACATCAGGCCGACCGACGGACGCTCACTGATCAACAGCTTGCTGAGCTCCTCGCGGATGCGTTCGGCTGACACCTGCGCCACGGTTTCCAGCGTTCGTGGGATGGCATCGAGGGTCGGGCCATCGACTCTGAACCCGAGCTGAGCCGCAAACCGGCAGGCGCGGAGCGGCCGCAGTCCATCCTCGCCAAAGCGCTCGAGGGGATCGCCGATGCAGCGGATGACTTTGGCCGCGAGGTCACGGACGCCACCGTGGGGATCTCGCAGGGTCCCGCTAGGGACCTTGCCACTGGCGAGGCTGGCGGCTATTCCGTTGATCGTGAAGTCGCGTCGGCTGAGGTCCTCGTCGATGCTGCCGACGAACTCGACGCTGTCCGGGCGACGTCCGTCCACGTAACCAGTCTCGGTGCGGAAGGTGGTGACCTCCACCTGCAGCCCGGCGTAGTGGACGGTGACCGTGCCGTGACGAATCCCGGTGGGGAAGGTGCGGTGGAACAGGCGCATGACCGTTTGCGGCGGGGCGTCGGTGGCCACATCGAAGTCCCCGACCGGGCGCTTCTCCAGTAGGTCGCGGACTGCGCCGCCCACCAGCCAGGCTTCGTGCCCGGCCTGGGCAAGCACCTCCCCGAGGCGCCGCAGAGGTCGCGAGATGTGCACGCGACGCATTCGCCAAGTGTACCGAGCGGGGCGACGTGGCCGAAGGAAGGGCGCTCCGGTGGGCGGGGCAAGAAAAAGGGGGCGACCCATGCGGGTCGACCCCCCTGAGGTGGAGAACGCGAAGCGTTCTCCTTAGAGCGTTGGGCGGCGCTATGCGCCGCCCAACGCTGAGCAGCAGCACTAGCTGCTGCCTAGACGAGCCGGAGCGGCGGAGCCGCCCGGCTTCGTCCCGCCTACTGGAACAGCTGCAAGACCGACTGCGGCTTGGCGTTGGCCTGAGCCAGCATGGCAGTTGCGGACTGCACCAGGATCTGATTCTTCACGAAGTCCACCATCGTCTCGGCCATGTCGGCGTCGCGGATGGTCGACTCGGAGGCTTGCAGGTTCTCGGCGCCAACCAACAGCCCGCCGATGGCGTGCTCGAGCCGGTTCTGATACGCACCCAGGTCGGCGCGCTGCTTGTTCACTGCCTTCAGCGCCTCGTCGACCAGACCGATCACCTGGTTGGCGCGGTCGGGGGTCGAGATCGAGACGAAGGTAGCGGTGTGTGGCAGCCCGTTGGCGCTCTGGATGCCGAGACCCTGAGCGGTCATGGTGCCGACATAGACACGCTCGCGCTGATCCATGTTGGCGCCGATGTGGAGCCACATGCTCGCAGTAACCAAGTTCTCGCCCGTCTCACGGGCAAATCGCCCGGTGAGAACGTTGAGGCCGTTGAACTGCGCGTGTGACGCGATCCGGTTGATCTCGTCGACCAGCTGCGATACCTCGACCTGGATCTGCATGCGATCCTCCGGCGAGTAGAGGCCGTTGGAGGCCTGCACCGCCAGCTCGCGGAGCCGCTGCAGAAGGTCCTGGGTCTCCTGCAGGTAACCCTCGGTGGTCTGGATGAAGGAGATGCCGTCGGCGGCATTCTTCTCCGCCCGCAGCAGTCCTCGCACCTGCGACCGTAGCTTCTCAGATACGGCCAGACCCGAAGCATCGTCGCCGGCGCGGTTGATCCGCAGACCCGAAGACAGCTTCTCCATGTCACCGCTCACGTGCATGTCGTTGAACTTCAACGCACGTTGCGCGAACAGCGCGCTAATGTTGTGGTTAATGATCATTCAATCCTCCTTGATTGAAGCTCCCGAACGTCCCTGTTCGGTTGGCAGGCGTTGCCCCACAACTACCTGGCGCCCCCTGCCGGCTCGGGCCCTGCCTCGCGTAGCGCCTATGCCCACGCCAGGCGGACCTTCGCTCTTCTAGATGATCGGAACGAACGCGCGCGGCTTTAGCAAATGAAAGGCGTGCTGCTGCTCGGCGGCGAAGGCCCGACCAGCGGTGCCGCTGCCGCTCGGGCTGTCGAGACACTGCGTGCCGCCGACCGCGTCGTGGCTGCGGACTCAGGCTACGACCTGGCGATAGCACTAGGCGTAGAGCCTGATCTCGTAGTCGGAGATCTGGACTCGGTGCAGGCGCGTGAGGCCGTTGCGCGGCTGTCCGCGGACCGGGTGCAGCGATGGCCCGCCGACAAGGATCACACCGACGCCGAGCTTGGTGTGGCATCGCTCCACGACGCGGGGTGCTCGCACATAGCCGTCGTCGGCGGTGGCGGGCGCCGCCTTGGCGGCGGTGGCCGTCGAGGGCGGCTTGGGCGGCGGCGGGTGGGCCGCCGACAACCGCGCGTGGAACGACGACGTCGTCGGGGCGCTGCTGAAAGCGCTCACGTTCACCGGCAATAACTTTTCGTGGAAGGCGCTGCTGCAGAGCCGCGCGATGCCGGAGGTGTTTCCCGCGCACTA
>CAJWOB010000184.1 GCA_913043885.1 uncultured Spirochaetaceae bacterium
ATCCGCCCCTATTTAGAAGGCATGCTAGGCAAGCAATGCCAGCTGCGCAGCTTCCGCGCCCATATCAATCCCGGTCCCTACCTGCAGGAGTGGCACATGGACTTCTACGGGTACTGGGAAGAGGCACGCGAGGCTGCCGAGCACCGAATGGCGGCGGCGCCGATCGGCGTCAACACCACCTTCTATCTGCAGGACAACAACCCCGGCGACGGCCACCTCACGTACGTGGCCAACGGCCATGCCACGGAGCCACCGCATCTGTATCCGCTGGATCGGCCGCGCTTCGAGGCCTGGTGCCAGTCGCAGGAGCACGTCGTGCTGCATCCCAAGGCCGGCGACTGCGTCCTCTTTCTGAGCCACATCCCCCATCAGGGCGCCAAGGAACGCGACGACATGGAGCGCAGCAACGTCGTGTGCCACTACCAGATGGCACCGATGTACGAGGGCATCTGGCATGTCTCCCAGCCGCGCGGCTTCGCCGGCACCTTCCCGCTCGCAGAAACAGCGGGTGACTAAGCGACAGCCGGCGGCTCGGCCGCCGAATGTCCTATTCATCCTGGCCGACGATCTGGGATGGAGCGACCTGTCCGGTGAGGGCAGCCCGATCTACCGGAGCCCCCATATCGATCGGATCGCTGCCGGCGGCATGCGCTTCGCCCAGGGCTACGCCGCCTGCCAGGTGTGTAGCCCGTCGCGAGCCAGCATCCTCACCGGGCTGTACCCGCCACGCCATGGCATAACCGACTGGATAGGCGCACGGAGCGGAGCCGCATGGCGCGAAATCGAGCGCCACGACCGGCTACTGCCCGCCGAGTACGAGCACCAGCTGCGCGCCGAGCACCTCACCATGCCGCAGCTGTTCCAGAACGCCGGCTATCGAACGTTCTTCGCCGGCAAGTGGCACCTCGGATCGGAGGGCAGCTACCCGGAGGACCGTGGCTTCCAGACCAACATAGGAGGCTGGGAGCATGGAGGGCCTGCCGGTGGCTACTTCGCGCCATACGCCAACCCGAAGCTGACCGATGGCGACGACGGTGAGTCCCTGCCCTTCCGTCTCGGCGCGGAGACGGCTCGGTTCATCGACACCCAACGCAACGAGCCCTTCTTCGCTTTTCTCTCCTTCTACTCGGTACACGGCCCGGTCCAGACGAGCAGGGATCGCTGGCAGCGCTACCGCGATCTGGCCGCGCGATCAGCCTCGCCGATCCCAACGAGGCGCTTCGCGTTCGACCGCAACCTACCGGTGCGCCAGGTGCAGGACTGCCCCATCTACGGCGGCATGATCGAGGCCATGGACGACGGCGTTGGCCTGGTGCTCGATGCCCTCGACCGCAACGGCCTCACCGAGCACACCATCGTCTGCTTCACCTCCGACAATGGCGGCGTCTCCTCGGGAGACTGCTACTCGACCGCCAACCTGCCCCTCCGAGGTGGCAAGGGGCGGCAGTGGGAGGGCGGCATCCGCGAGCCCTTCTACATTCGCGCTCCCGGCACCACGACCCCCGGGAGCAGGAGCGACGTGCCGGCATCCGGAATCGACTTCTTCCCCACCTTGGTCGAGATCGCTGGCCTGCAGGGAGGCATCGATCGCGAACTGGACGGGACCAGCCTCGCACCGCTGCTGACGGGAGCCGGCCCCGGCGACAGCGGCGGAGACGGCCTTCTCGGGCGTGACCTGTTCTGGCACTACCCACACTACGGCAACCAGGGAGGCGACCCCTCCTCGATAGTCCGCAGTGGCACGACCAAGCTCATCCACTACTACGAGCCGCGCCGGGGCGGGAATCAGGACGAGCTGTACGATCTCGCCACCGACCCTGGCGAACGAGAAGACCTGCTCGCGGGCACCCCACCCACGGGTGTGGTGGCGCACGCCCGCGAGCTGCGCGGGCGACTCGATGCCTGGCTCGACGAGACTGACGCGCGACTGCCGACCGTCGACGCCGACTACGATGCAGCAGCGGCCGAGGAACGCCGCTCGCAGCTACGCACGGTGCTCATGGACGAGCTCGAAGAGGAGCATGCCGCGTATCTGCACCCCGACTGGCAGCCCGACGACGAGTGGTGGGGGAGCCAGGCGGCAACAGCGGACTGATCGTCAGCCAGCGGCCGACCAGGCCGGCAACTGATGCAGGTCGATTGCGCCGACCTGCACACCCTCTCCCTCTCTCGCAATCGTCAGCAGCACCATGTCTCCCTTCCTGTTGAATGAGGGATCGGCGTGCTCGGCGCCGATGTGCTCGCGGATGTTCAGGTCGGATAGCAGCGGGTGATTCTTCCCCGTCGCCGTGGCCAGCAGGGTGACGGTTCCGGTGCGGGCGTCGTCGGCGACGACCCAGCGCTCGGTTACATCCGGGGCGCCGTGGTGGTAGTCGCCCTTGCCGACGCAGCGAAATGCCTGGCCATCCCGCGATCCATACCAGATCTCGTCCGGCTTGTCCGATCTGCCGGTGAGCGCCTTGAGCTTGCAGAACATCACCTGGTCGCCGGACCTGGTCCAGCACTTATGGGTTACCCAATCATCCAGCTGCTCGACGAAGTAGGGCCGGTCGATTCCCTCCCGCAGACTGAACATCCACATGCGCTACAACGCCGCGCCGCCGGTCTCGTTCACGTGGAGCACGGACTCGTTGTCGCCCGGGCAGGCCTGAGTATGGGTGGTCAGCTGGTCGGTGCGGTGGATGATCTGACTCTTTCCTGAGCGGGGATCGGTGACCGCCAGGACGTAGTAGGCGCGGTCGTGCTTGTAGGAAGCGACCAGGGTACCGTCCGCGAGCTCGGTGTGGCCGCTGGTTGGCCAACGGCAGAACGAGGCGTCAGCCACCTCTTCAAGAGCGCCGGTGGAGAGGTCGACGCGGTTGATGGTCTTCGTCTCGGCGAGATACACCCAACCGTGCGATACGTTTAGCGGCGCGGCAAAGCGGTCACCACGTTTCAGCTCGATCAGCAGCTCCCGGTCGCCGCTGGTCAAATCTATCAGCCACAGCTTCTCGCCCTCGGGGAACGTCTCGGTCGCGAATGCCCGCGTATCATCGGGGGTGGTCGACTCGGTATCGAAGTAGGGCTTGGTGTGCGCGGCGCCCTCGGTAAGCACCCGCACCGTGTAACCGGTCTCGCGGTCCTGGCAGGTCCTCATGTCACGCCTCGACCCGCAGCAGCTTGAATCCGTAGCTCCCCAGACCGAGCTCGAGCACGCCGCTTCCATCGGTCCCCACGCTCTCGCCGTTCAGGTAGTTGACCAGCGTCCGCACCCGATCGTCGGAGAAGACGCGTACCCGGCGAGGGGCCCGGTCGAAGTTGAACACGGTAACGGCGCGCTCTGTGCCGTCCTCGCTGGTCCGCAGCGCCGCAAACACCGAGCCCCTGCAGTCGGTGGGGAGCTCCTCGATTTCACCTATCGATAGGGCCTTCTCCCTGGCCCGCAACGAGAACAGCCGCCTGAAGAGCTCGAACGGCGAATCGGGGTCGCCCTGTTGGCGAGCCACCTCGGCCCATTCGATCTTCTCCGATCGGGGCGTGTCGACCACCGGCGGGGACTCGAGCGGTTTGGTCGGATAGGTGAGGTCGTTGGCCGAAACCCACACCACGTCGGGAAGCGAAGCGTTGAAGGCGGTCTGCAGGCGCCACATCGGCAGCCTAGTGATCAGCGGGAAGGGTTGATGCTCGGGATCGCCCAACTGCTGATACGGGAACATGCCGTGCTCGATGAGCTCCTGACGTGTGGCCAGGCCCCGGCGGATGTAGCTGGGGTCCTGCTCCCGAATGGCCCGGGTCTCGTTGTATAGCTGAGTGCGTCGCGCCCCGGTGCCAGCGTTGAATCCGCCGCGGCGGATGACGTCGTGCTCCAGTGCCATGTTCTCGCTGGTGATGAAGCCGCCCCGCGCCTTCACGAAGTCGGTAAGCCGGCGGACCGCGCCGACATCGAGATTCCGCCACGAGGCTATCGAGTCGACGTCCCAGCCTGAGATGCCGCGATCCATCCAGAAGTCGATATGCCGCAGATACGCGTCCATATAGCCGGAGTTGCCGAAGTCGGGGCCCGGGTGATTCCAGGTGGTGGCTACCGTCCCGTCGTCCTCCCAGTGGAACCAGGCCACCCGAGGGTCTGCCCTGCCATCATCGCGCGCCTTCCGTGCCGCCACGTAGTCGGGGTGCTGCCACCCCAGATACTCCGGCACTGCCATCGATAGGAGCCTGAAGTCGCGATCCGCACAGTCGGCGGCGAGGCGGTCGAAGTCGGCGAGCGTGCCGTACCGCGGGTCGACGTCGAACCAGTCCTGAGCCACCAGTCCACCCCACTCGAAGTCGTCACCGAAGCGCGTCACCTGCTTCAGGAGCAGGCCGGATATGCCCATATCGATCAGGTAGTCGAGATGGCCGCGGATGCCCTCGAAGTCGCCGAAGCCGTCGCCGTTCGAGTCCCAGGCTTTGGCGACGCTGATGCTCAGGATAGTGGGATGGGTGGTCCACCACCCTGACGGTTTCGCCATATCTCGACGCGGTATTCTAGCGGTGGGTGAGCGCGACCACGAAGCAGCGGTAGCTCGGCTGACTATGGTGACGGCTCGACTTCCGCGTAGGGGCTGAGCATATAGCGAGCAATCTTCCAGCTCGAGTCGGCCTGGCGTCGAAGGAGGAACATCCCTTGCCAGTAGCTTCGCTTGCCGTGACGGGTGGAGGCATCAATGTGGCGCTCGATTGCGCAGTCGCCGGCTATGGTGAGATCCTTGATCTCGTATCTGTGGTCTTGCGTTGAGCTCTCGAAGTGTCGGGCCATGAACGACCTCCAGGACTCCTGGCCCTCGATCGGCGCTTCCCCTGGGACCATCACCACCACGTCCTGTGTGAACGAGCCACACCACCGATCCAGGTCATAGCTCTCGTACGCTTCCATGAGAGGACCTTCGAGAAACTCCCGCACTTCGCGTGACTCGTCGCCACTGCTGCCCATAGTCGAGCACGGTGCCACGAACCCCGTGCCGGTTCCATCCCGCTCCTTACGCGCTTATGCCGACGGCGTACTGCCGACATAGCACGCCTCGGTTACCATCCGCTCGCAGATGCGGTATGGCTCCAATCGCGACATATACCGCATGAAGTACGATCAATCGGTGATGGCAGCGGTGGCCGACGACCCGACGACGAGCGACTGACCGCCGCAGCTGCCTATTTGACCACCGCCGAGCTCTCCGTTCCCGCGGCCCGCAGGCTGGCTCTGTGTCGTGCCGGCCTACTGAAGCCGGAGTGGACGGGATTGACCAAGCGAGCACCGCGCTCCGGTGCGTCGTCCGGCCGAGACGCCGCCATCGACGTGGTGCGGAGATTCGGCTACCTGCAGTTGGATACGGTGTCGGTAGCCGGCGCCCGCAGCCAGGGCATCGTGCTGCTTTCGCGCCTAGCGGGCCTCGCACCCCGGACCGCCGAGGAGCTGCTGCGACCGGGTATCCCGCTGTTCGAGTACTGGGGTCACGAGGCCAGCTACATCCCGCTCGACCTGTACCCGGTACTCGAGTTCCGGCGCCGCGAGCTACGCGACCGCTACTTCGGGCAGAGTGATGGTGGACAGCAGTACGCGCAGGTGGCGGCATCGCTGCGGCAGCGGCTGCGCGAGGAGGGACCGCTTCGCTCCCTCGATATGGAAGGACCCGGCGGCCGCGGCTGGTGGGACTTCAAGATCGCCAAACGGGTGGCGAATGCGCTGTGGTCGAGTGGCGAGCTGGCCATTCGAGAGCGCCGCAACTTCCAACGGGTGTACGACCTCGTCGAACGCGTTATCCCGGCGAGCTTCCGGGAACGCCATATAGCCACCGAGGAGGCGTTCGAGACGCTGCTCCTAAAGGCTCTGGACGGTCATGGCTGGGCGACCACGAAGACGCTGG
>CAJWOB010000185.1 GCA_913043885.1 uncultured Spirochaetaceae bacterium
GAAGCAAAAAAAGTTGTCGAACGCATGAAGGAACTAGAAAATAGGGGATATGCCTTTGAAGGGGCAGAAGCTAGTTACCATCTTATGGTTAGAAAAGTCAGAGGAGATTACCTGCCGTTTTTTGTCCTTCAGGGCTATACCGTAATTATTGACCAATCGGATCTCGATCGTGAACCCCGATGTGAAGCTAGTATCAGGATCGAGGTGGGCGGCGAGTCGTTGGCCACGGCGGCCATTCCCATCAGCGTGCGCGAGCCGGTAGCGATCGACGAGTACCGCCTGCTGCTGGAGCTCGATCGCTCTCGTCTCTGGCTCGGGGAGACGGCCACCCTCACCACCTGGTGGCTGTGGCGTCCTGATTACGGGCCGAGCACGTTGGCCAGCTTCACCCACCCCGTGCTCGGCGACGGGGCAGTGGCCATCGAGCACCTGCCGCCCGATCCATCGAGCGACAATCGCGTACGCCTGACAGTCGCCGGTCAGGAAGTGATCGCACTGCGCACCGCCCGTAGCCTCGGCGGCGAGGAGCTGATGGGCCTCCGCTTCGACACGCTGCTGACCCCGCAGCACGCCGGCCGCACCGCCATTCCCGCCGCCGTGGTGGTATTCGATGGCGTCGCCGGCTACCGCGCTGGGCGGGACATCTTCGGCCGCAGCGTCCGCCGGGAGCTGACCGATCGCTTCGTGGTGCCATCCAACCAGCTGTCGCTGAGCGTGGAGGACGTGCCGACCGTCGGCCGACCGGCCGACTATAGCGGACTGACCGGCACCTTCCGGCTCCGTACCATGGCCGGTCCGCCGCAGGTGAAGGTGGGCGATCCGATCGACCTCACCATCACCCTGATCGGCCGTGGCAACCTGCACTCGTTCACACTGCCGGAGCTCGGCGATCTGCCTGGCTTCGAGGCGTTTCGGGTAGGCAGACGCGGCGGCGCCGACGCTCCCGCCCCAATCGGCTCCGACGAGCGCGTCTTCGAGCGAACCCTGCGCGCCCTGCACGCCGACGTGGTCGAGCTGCCGGCCATCGAGCTGACGGTATTCGACACCGACGTCGGCGCCTATCGGGTAATCCGCAGCGAGCCGATTCCGCTGCAGGTGGAAGACGCTCGGCAGGTGACGCTGGCGGATGTCGAGGGCGCGGCGGCCGCACCGACCCAGGAACAGGTGTCGATCCGTGCCGCCACCAGCGGTATCGCCCACAACTACGAAGGCCAGGCGCTCACCGTCGACCAACGCTACGACCCGCTGGCCGTGCTCCGCTCCCCGTTTGGCATCGTCGCGCTGTCGCTGGCTCCCCTCGTATTCCTGGTGGCCGGACTCGGCCCGATCGGCGGCCGACTGCTGACGCGGGTGCGGGGCGGGCCTCGCGCCGGGGGGCTCGGAGTCTCCGGCCGACCACGTTCCGCGTTGGCCCGGCTCCGCCGCGAGCTTGCGACTACCCCAGACGCCGACGCCGACGCCGCCGGGGTGCACGATGCGTTGCTGCGCTACGTCGGCGACCGGCTGGGGGGACCCGTCGATGCCAGGGAGCTCTCCCAGCTGCAACGGCGGATGACTGAGGCGGCCGTACCGGTAGCGCTCGTGGACGGCCTTCCCGAGCTGGTAGACGGGCTGGAGCGCGCCCGCTTCGGCGGCGGAGGCACCACCCGCGACGACGGCGCGCTGGCCGACCGCGTCGTGAAATGGGCCGAAGAGCTGGACGCCGCACTGCGGTCGCGACGAGGCAACGGGGGTGACTCGCCGTGAGCGAGCGCGCCACGACCGGCACGCTCGCCGCCGCCGTCGGCCTGTTGCTGTGCATTGCACCGTCGCTCGGCGCCCAGCCTTCGCCGGCGGCGCCGCACGCCACCCTGGAGCGGGCCACCGCTCTGTTTGGCGAGGGCAATCGCCTGGCAGCTGCCGGCGACGAGGCGGGGGCGCGTGAAGCGTTCGGCGGGGCGCTGCTCTGGTATCAGCGGGCGGCGGCGGAGCTCGAGCCGGCTGTCAACGGCCGGCTGTTCTACAATATCGGCAACACCTATCTGCGCCTCGACGACGTCGGTCGGGCGATCGCCGCCTACCGAAGGGCGGAGCGGATGATACCGGGTGACCGCAACCTGGGCCAGAGCCTCGACCACGCCCGTTCGCTCCGGCAGGTAAGCGTCGGCGGCGGGGACGGTAGGTGGATCGGTGCCCCGCTGCTCGCCTGGCACCGCTTCATCCCCTCAGCGGTGCGGGTTGCGATGCTGCTGGTCGCCTTCAATGTCGCCTGGCTCGCGGGTGCCGGCCTGCTGTTGCTGCGCCGTCGAGGCAGCGAGGGTGACGGCGCCGCCGGTCCATCGGCCCCCCGTCGCTGGCTCCGCGGGGTCACGATTGCCGCTACCGCTCTGGTGGTGGCGGCCGCCATCTCCCTCACCGTCGAGACTGTCGAGCAGCGGCGGCCGGCGGGTGTCATCGTCACCACCCAGGTGGAGGGGCGACTCGGCGATAGTCTCGCCTACGATCCCAGCCACTCCGCGCCGCTCACTGCCGGCATCGAGTTTCGGGTGATCACCCGGCGCGGCGGTTGGCTGCACATCGCGCTGCCGGACCGCTCACGCAGCTGGGTGCCGGAATTCGCCGCAGAGCTTCTCTAGCAAGACCAGACAAATGTCTTGACATAACAGTCATTTGTCTGGTTCATTGATGGGCCCCACTGAGAGGTGCATCGATGACACAAGAGCGACAGAGCAGCACCGAGCGTAAGCGGCAGATCTTCCGTTTCGTTCGCGACCGGCTTCTGGCGGGAGAGCCGCCGAGTATCCGTGAGGTACAGCAGGCGTTTGGCTTTCGCGCCGTCCAGTCCGCCCGCGACTATCTCGAGGCGCTGGTGGCCGACGGCATGCTGGAGAAAGCGCAGGGGAAGGCGCGCGGCTACCGCCTCCCCGAGGGGGGCGAGTGGCCGACCAGGATGGTGCCGCTGCTCGGTGCCGTCCAAGCCGGTCAACTGTCTACCGCCATCGAGGATCCCGATGGATTCGTAGCGGTCCAGTCGAACAATCAGCGCAACGACCTGTTCGCTCTGAAGGTACGGGGGGAGAGCATGCGCGACGCTGCCATCCTTCCCGACGACGTCGTCATCGTGCAGCGACAGCAGAGCGCCAACCACGGCGAGATCGTCGTGGCGATGGTGGACGATGAAGCCACCGTCAAGCGCCTGTGGCGACACGACGGGCGTATCGAGCTTCGTCCAGAAAACCCCGCGTTCTCACCGATCGTCCCCGACCCCGAGCAGCTGCAGATCCTCGGCAAGGTCATCGAGGTGCGGCGTTCATTATGAGCAGCTCGATGCTCCAACCGCTGTCGCAGGAAACCACGGCACCCGATCTGCGTCAGCGCGCGCCCACTCTGCGGATAGTAAAGGCCGCCGATCTCGACAGTGAGGCCGCGGCCGCTACTGCGGAAGCACAGTGGACGCGCGAAGAGCTGATTGGCCGCATCGCCGAGCTGTGTGGCAACGACCACGCTGGACATCTCTCCTTGGCCGGCAGCCTCGTCCATCAGTTCCAGGCAGCCGGCGAGCCGGTGGCATGGGTCACCACCACCACCGACACCTTTTTCCCACCCGATCTGGCCGGTACCGGCGTCGATCTGACCTCCCTCCCAGTGGCCCGACTCGGTGATCCGGTTGCCGCCACCACCGTTACCGACCGCCTGATCCGCTCTGGCTCCTTTGGGCTAGTCGTCCTCGAGCTCATCGGCGACCACCAGATCCCTGCCGGCATCCTCGGGCGATTGGTGCGCTTGGCACGTCAGCAGGAGGCCTGCCTGGTGTGCCTTACCAAGCGGCCGCTGGGCTCGATGGTGTCACTGCGGGGCACCATCCACCGTCAGCAGGAGGGAAGCGACGGCATCTGCGGCGTAGTGGTGCACAAGGACCGCCGTCGTGGGCCCGGCTACCGCTTCAGTTACCGTTACCGTGCACCGCACGGCGTGTGTTGATGTCTACAGCCTGCCGCTGCAGCTGTTGCTCCGCAGATTGGGGGCGCAGCTTACCGCACAGGCTCCTGTCGCCGTCGTAACCGAGGACAAGCCACTCGGTACGGTTACCGCGGTCAACCGCACCGCCCGGCAGGCGGGCGTTCGTACCGGCATGCGCTACGCCGCCGCGTTGGCGATGGCCTCCAATCTGCAGGCCGGCACTGTGCCGGAAGAGGAGATCGGCAGCGGCATAGCCGGCATAGAGGAAGTGCTGCACCGGTTTACCCCGGTGGTGGAGCCGGCATCGCTCAGCGACGGCGACCTGGCGGAGGCGGGTGTGTTCTGGCTCAGCATCGGCGGACTGCGCCGCCACTACCGGTCGGTCGACGCACTGGCGCGCACGGTAGTGGCGGCCCTGCAAGACGAGGGCTTCTATTGCAGCGTAGTGGCCGGCTTCAGCCGATTCGGCACCTATGCCTTGGCCAAAGAGCTGGCGAGTCGCCGTCAGCCGTACACGGTGGTAGCCGACGCGGAGAGCGAACGGCAGCGGGCGCGGGAGCTGGCTATCGAGCACCTACCGCTGGCGCCTGAGGCCCGCGATGTCCTGGAGCGCCTCGACGTTCTGACCGTTGGCGATTTCCTGGAGCTACCGTTCGCGGAGCTGCTGCGTCGTTTTGGCCCCGAGGTCGGCAAGGTGTTCGCCTTTGCGTCCGGCGAGCTCGACCTTCCGGTGCAGGGCGTGGCGCAGCTGGAGAAGCTGACCCGCCGGCGACGGCTGCAGGCACGCGAGACCTACTGTGAGCGACTGTGCCGCCACTGCACCGATCTGCTGGCCAGCCTGCTGGCCGAGCTCACGCAGCGCGACAGCGCTCTGGTAGAGCTGGAAATCGGCCTGCTGCTGGAGAACGGTCACCACCATAGTGAGTCGATCCGGCCGGCGATCCCCACCCTGCGCGCCGACCGTCTCGAGGAGCTCATCCAGTTACGTCTCGGTGTCCTCACACTGGAAGATGCGGTCGAGGCGATCTCCCTCGACGTCCTGCACACCCCGCTGGTCACCGGGCAGAGCGAGCTCTTCCATCAAGGTGGGCGCGACCTGAGTGGCGGGGCGGAGGCGTTCGCCCGCATCCGCGCCGAGTTCGGCAACTCGGTTATCGTCCAGGCGATACTGCAGAGCTCTCATCTGCCGGAGGGGCAGTTCAGCTGGGAGCCGATGCTGGTTCCGTCGGCTCCGACTCCCGCTCCGGCATCTGCAGCGGGCTCCCCCCACGCACATCCCACCCACCACATGGTGCGCCGCATGCTGGCATCGCCGCTGCCAGTCTCCCCTCCCGACACAGGCAGGCGGCGCATGTGGGGGCCGTTCCTGGTCTCAGGTGGCTGGTGGGGAGAGACCAACGACCGCGCCTACTACTTCGCCCTCACCGACGAAGGGGACCTGCAGTGGTTGTTCCGCGAACGCGGCAGCGGCCGCTGGTATCTGCAGGGATGGGTGGAATAGACGCCGCATCTCCCGCTTACCCCGCGCTCTGGTGTAAGAGCAACTTCTCGTTTCTGGAGGGGGCCAGCCATCCGGAGGAGCTGATCCAGACCTGCCGCCGGCTGGGTGTCCCGGCGATTGCGCTCACCGATCGCGATGGCGTGTACGGCATCGTTCGCGCCCACGTGGAAACACAGAAGCCGGGACCCGCGGTACAGCTGATCGTCGGCTCCGAGGTGACCGTAGGGGCCCGCGACTCTGAGCCGCACAGCGCGCCGGCGACCGATCCGCCCGGCCACCTCATCCTGTTGGTCCGCAACCGCATCGGCTATACCAACCTGTGCCGGCTGATCTCGGTCGGGCGGCTGCACTCGCCGAAGGGACAAAGCCTAGTCAGTTGGGACGAGGTGGCTGCCCACGCTGGCGGCCTTATTGCCCTATGGGAGGGC
>CAJWOB010000186.1 GCA_913043885.1 uncultured Spirochaetaceae bacterium
CATGAACGTGGCACCGCTGCCACTGGTCATCAGCCAGTATCGCGTGCAACGCGGTGACACGCTGTCATCGATCGCATTCGACTTCGGGCTCGAGCTAGACACCGTGGCATCGCTCAATCGAACGGCTGGTGTTGGCGTCCACATGGTCGAGATCGGCGAGATCGTGCGCATTCCGAATCAGGACGGCATCTACCTGGCCGCCGGCGCGGACCTCGATGAGACCAGCCTGTCCCACGGGGTGATGGCCGACGACGTCCTGGCGACAAATCGTGTCATCGGCAGCGTGGTAGCGGCTGACACGCAGCTGTTCTTCTCAGGGGTGCAGCATTCGGGCGCCGCACTCACGCTGGCGATAGGCGCGGCGTTTCAACGCCCCCTGGTTGGCGGTTGGGTAAGCAGCCGCTTCGGCCCGCGCATCGACCCATTCACCAAGACCCGGCGTATGCACAACGGCATCGACGTGGCCGCCCGGCGTGGCACCCCAGTACGCGCCACGCAGGATGGCCGGGTGGTCGCGGTAGGGGAGAGCCCTCATCTCGGCAACTACGTCATCATCAGCCACTACGTGGAGCGCTACTCCTCCGTCTATGGCCACCTTCAGCGGGTGCACGTGCGGCGCGGACACATCGTGGAGCGTGGCCAGCTCATCGGTGCGGTCGGTTCGACCGGACGCTCCACCGCCCCGCACCTGCACTTCGAGCTCCGCCAGGGACACCGCCCGGTCGATCCTGCCGACTTGATTGCGAGGATGCGGTGATGGGCGGGGTGGTCCATGCCAGGCCGGCCGGTCCGACGATGACCGGCAGCACGCGGTGGCAGAGCCGGCTCGTGACCTGTGTGCTCGCGCTGAGCGTAGCGTTGCCTGTCGTGGTCGCCGCACAGACCAGCGAGGAGGCACCCGCCCGGCGGCTGTCGCTCTACCCGGGGGCGATTCAGATACGCGAGGGCGACCTCGCCATCGACGTGGCGTTTGGCGTCCTCGATGAGGCCGACGAACGCGCCTGGAACTTCCTGCCGATCCGGGTAGCGGTGAGCGGGGAGCAGGGCGGCGCCACGCTGGCGATCAACGGGCTGTCGTTGCTGACTCGCAACGGCGTCCGTTTTGGCAGGGAGCGCGTGGTGGACGTGTCCCTCGAGGGGGACGTTATCAACGTCGGTGGGTCTATCGTCGTAACCGGAGATGTCCGCGGCAGCGTGTGGGCGTTCGGCGGCGATATCTCACTGGGTCCCAGCTCTCGGGTGTCTGGCGATGTCATCTCAGTAGGCGGCCAGGTAACCAGCGAGGCTGGTGCGGTGGTGGTGGGCAACGTGCAGTCGCTGCCCGGACTGGCGATACCGTTCGTCGGGTCGCTGTCATCGCCGCAGGCGGCGATCACGTTTCGCTTCATCATCGAGGCGCTCAGCACGCTGCTGTTCCTGTTGGTGTTGTTTCTGGTGGTGCACTTCGGCTCCCCGGCCCTGGTCGGCACCGCCACCGCGGTAGCCAGACGTTGGAAGGACGCCCTTCTCTATCTCCTGCTGTCGGTGGTGGTGGTACCGGTAGCAATTGCGCTGTTGGCGGCCTCGGTAGTGGGACTGGTGTTTGTGCCGCTGCTCGCCATGGGCGTGGTGGCGATCGGCTACCTGGGGCTGCTCGGTGTCTCGGTGCGGGCTGGCACGCTGTTCAGAAGTCCGGTCGACGGCGCGGCAGGGCCGCTCTACCTGCGTGCCGTGCTGGGCTACGCCCTATTGAAGGTGCCGATGCTGGTCGGGCTGCTGTTCCAGGGGCTCACCGCCACCCTGCTCATCGACATCGGCGTGGTCCTGTCGGCGATCAGCTCCGTGCTGATCGGTGCGGCGGCTGCGTACGGATTCGGCGCCACCCTGGCGTACCGGCGTAGCGCATAGGCCCTCCGCGCGGCCGGGACTTCCGCGGCCTGGCGTCCTCGGCCCGCTAGCCGCCATGACAGTGCTTGTACTTCTTTCCGCTGCCGCATGGGCAAGGATCGTTGCGCCCCACCTTGGCCGCCCCGCCGGCAGCTGGTGCCGCCGCTGCGGCCCGCCCCGCCCCGCCGGCGCCTCCGCCAACGCCCCGCGCACTGGCCGCCGGGGTGCGAGTCGGCTGCGGACGTCCTGGAGCCGCGGCCCCGGCCCCGGCCCCGAACTGACCGACACTATCGTGGCGGGTAATCATGTTGCTCAGTGCCGATGAGTCCCGGCGGGCGGTCGCGGGGTGGGGTTCGAGCTGCAGCCGGATCTTGTGCACCTTCTCCGCAATGCCGTGGCGGATGGAGCGCAGCATGTGGTCGAACATCTGGAACCCCTCCAGCTTGTACTCCAGCAGCGGGTTCTTCTGGCTGTAGGCGCGCAGCCTCACCGCCTCCTGTAGCGCCTCGAGGTGCTCGAGGTGTTCGCGCCACCTACCGTCGATGGACCGCAGGTACTCGCTCCGAACGTAGGCATTGAAGATCGGACGCGATACCGCGGCCGCCTTTTCCTGTAGCGCTGCGTCGAGCTCTGCCAGCAGTGTCCGCTGCAACTCCACTGGGCCGAGATTGGCGTAGAACGCCGGCTCGTTGTTCGGCTCGTGGTGGAAGCGTTCGCGGACGCCGGCTATCAGGTGTGCGGGATCGGTCGGCGTCTGGTCGTCCCCCGCCAGCTCCTCCAGGATCTCCTCCGCCGACTCGCCAACCCGTGCGACCAGATCCTCGTCACCCGCGATTTCGTCCCGCTTTGAGTAGACGTAGCGCCGCTGCTCGTTGAGGACGTCGTCGAACTCCAGCAGCTGCTTGCGAATCTCGAAGTTCCGTTCCTCCACGCGCCGCTGCGCACGCTCCAGCGACTTGTTTATCCAGGGGTGCGCCAGCGGCTCACCGTCGGCGAAGCCGACCTTTGACATCATGTTGCGCACGTTCTCGCCGAACAGGCGCATCAACTGATCATCGAGGGAGATGTAGAATCGGGAGCTACCGGGATCGCCCTGGCGGCCGGAGCGGCCCCGCAGCTGGTTGTCGATCCGCCGCGACTCGTGGCGCTCGGTACCGAGCACGTGTAAGCCGCCAGCATCCTTCACCCGCTCGTAGGCCTCGCGCCACACGGCCATCTCTTTGTCGAGCACGCGCCGGTACGCCTCCGGGTCGCCGCCGGTCTGTCGCTTGGCTGCGAATTCGGGATTGCCGCCCAGCTGGATATCGGTACCCCGGCCAGCCATGTTGGTCGCAATCGTCACCGCCCCCGGCGACCCCGCGTCGGCGATGATCGCCGCTTCCCGTTCGTGATTCTTGGCGTTGAGCACCTCGTGGCGGACGCTGCGGTGGAGCAATCGCTGCGACAGTGCCTCGGACTTCTCGATGGAGACGGTGCCGACCAGCACCGGCTGGGAACGTTCGTGACAATCGGCGATCTCGTCGCAGATCGCCTGCATCTTCTGCTCTTCGTTGAGGTAGATGACGTCGTCTTCGTCGGCGCGGATCACTGGGCGGTTGGTCGGCACCACCACCACGTCGAGGCCGTAGATACGGCCGAACTCGGTCGCCTCGGTGTCGGCCGTCCCCGTCATGCCAGCAAGCTTCTGGTAGAGCTTGAAGTAGTTCTGGAAGGTGATGGAGGCGACGGTGGTGTTGCGGCGCAGGATACGGATGCCCTCTTTTGCCTCGATCGCTTGATGGAGGCCATCGGAGTATCGCCGGCCGTGGAGGATCCTGCCGGTGAATTCGTCGACGATCTGCACCTGGCCGTCCTGCACCACGTAGTCCACGTCACGCTTGTACAGGTGATGGGCGCGGAGCGCCTGCGTCATGTAGTGAATGAGCTCGAAGTTCTCGTCGGAATAGAGCGATCCGCGGATGAGCTTCCGTCCCTGCAGCACCCGTTCCACCGACGCCATTCCCTCGTCGGTGAGGGAGACCCGCTTGCCCTTCTCCTCGAGCTTGAAGTCGCCGTGCAGCTCGTAGCCCTCGGCCTCATCCGGGTACTCGCCGGTGTCGGGGTCCTTCTCCACTTCGCTCAGCTCATTCACCAGCGTGTTGACCTGCGAGAACATGGCCGTGTCGTCGTCGGAGGGCCCGGAGATGATCAGCGGCGTGCGCGCTTCGTCGATGAGGATGGAGTCGATCTCGTCCACGATGCAGAAGTCGTGGCCCTGCTGCACCTTGCGCGTCGGGCCGATCTCCAGGTTGTCCCGCAGATAATCGAATCCGAACTCGTTGTTGGTGCCGTAGGTGATGTCACAGTCGTAGGCAGCGCGACGTGCGTCGGGCGAGGTGCCGCCGACGACCACGCCCACCGACACCCCGAGCAGCGTGAACACACGCCCCATCCACTCGGAGTCACGCTGGGCCAGGTAGTCGTTGACGGTAACCACATGCACCTTGCCGACCAGGGAGTTGAGGTATGCCGCCGGCACGCTCGATAGGGTCTTGCCCTCGCCGGTCTTCATCTCGACGATTGCACCGCGGTGTAGCACGATGCCGCCCATCAGCTGGCAGTCGAACATGCGCTGCCCGAGCGCCCGCCGCGCCGCCTCGCGAGCCAGCGCGAAGGCGCGCATCAGCGTGGCGTCGGGAACCGTGCTGCGACGGGTACTCGCCGACCTGTCGCGAGCCAGATCTTGCCGCAGCCGGTCAGTTTCGGCGCCGAAATCCGCGTCGTCCAGGCCGAGCATCTCTGCCTCCTGCTCGTTGATCTGGGTAATGAGCGGCGCGAGTGCCTTTACGTCGCGCTGATGCTTGGATCCAAGGACCTTCTCGACTATGCCCGGCACCCAGCCAATGTAGCTGCATCGCCACGCCGCACCAAGTCGCCGGTGGCCAAGCAGCCGGCAATTCGTGGGTGGGTCGGTATTTGCGCCGGTGGTGGGGCTGCCGCGCCGCGGCCGGGCACGGCCGATCGGCGCCACGCGCCGGGGCATGGACGGGCCCCGCTACGACGCGTACGCTGCGCGCGTTGCCACCCCCGCCCGTCACGCGGCGCACTGTCAGTGGCCCGCGCCACCACCGCGTAACGGCGGCGGGCGCGGGCATTCTCACCGCGGCCCTTCTCGCCTCCTGCCAGCCGGCAGCCACCCCCGAGCTCGAACGCGTCGAGCTGTTCGAGCTCGGGATCGGTCCGATGGAGGATCAGATCGACCTGTTTCGGGTAGGCGGCGGTGCCGCTTCTTCCACCGACGTCTTCGTCCGCGACGGGCTGTTCTATCTCGCCAACGGCCACAGCGAGAAGATCATGCAGCTGTCCTCCTTCGGGGACCTGATCCTGTTGATCTACGATCCCGCCTCGAACCCGGAGCCAGTGGGCGTCGGCGCCGCCGGCGCTACCGCCACGCGCGTGGCGGTACCCCACGAGTTCAACGAGCTCGGCCACGTCGTGGTGGACAGCGAGCGTAGGCTGTACGCGCAGGACACGGTCGACCAGCGGCGCTGGATCCGTGATGCCGAGTACGGCGTGGTGCTCAAGCGCGCGGTGCTCCGGTTCTCCCGACGCGGCGAGCTGGTCGACATTCTAGGCCAGGAGGGGGTGGGCGGCACCCCGTTCCCATTCATCCAGCGGCTTGGCGTGGGCGCCAACGATGGGCTGGCGGTGGTGACCAGGACACCGGACTTGTGGGTGGTCTACTGGTTCGACCCAAGCGGCCGCCCGCGGATGATGGTGGAGCTGCCGCACCGCGGGTTGCTGCGCGGCGCGCGCGATCCGGCGATCGTCTGGGACGTGTTTCCCAACCCCGTTCACCCGACCTTGTCGCTGTTCGTCGACCGCCTCGCATCGGATTCTGAGGCAGGGGCAGAAGGCGACACCGCGGGCGGCGAACGGGAGCCGGATCGGCGCGGGCGTGAGGTGTGGCAGTTCGACGCCAACGTCGGGGCGGTGGTCGGCCGCGCTCG
>CAJWOB010000187.1 GCA_913043885.1 uncultured Spirochaetaceae bacterium
TCCGGCGAGACGATCACGCCGCTGCCTGCGGCGGGGAATCGACGGAGCCGGCCGTTCTGGTACTGGGTGCCCACGACGGCGATGTTGACCAGGGCGGGGTAGACCGCCTCCCGGGCCGTGTCGATGTCGTTCTCCGCCTGGGCCACGGTGGAGGCTGCCAAGGCGCACGAGCACTACCAGACCAAGCTGGGGCCGAATCAGGGTCGTGGAGTGGCATCCGGGTGGTGGGTCAACGCCGGCGGTGAGGCGACCGCCCACATCGTCATCCAGCCCGACGGCCGGCCAGCGTTGGTTACCGGCCGACCCGACATCGGCGGATCCCGCGCCTCGCAGGCGATGATCCTCGCCGAGGAGCTGGGCATCGACGTCGGCGACGTTAAACCGATGATCGGCGACACCGACTCGATTGGCTTCAACGGGGTCACCGGAGGCAGCAGCGTGGCCTACGCCGCCGGACTGGCGGTCCACGAGGCAACTCAGAAGCTGATCGAGGTGCTGCGCGAGCGCGCCGCCCTCATCTGGGACGTGGACGCCTCGAAGGTGGAATGGCGCGACGGCGCCGCCCACGCCAAGGGGCAGAACTCGCTCACGCTGCGCGAGCTGGCGGAGCAGGCGAGCGCAACTGGCGGGCCACTGGCCGCAGACGCCAACGTCAACGCCCAGGGGGCGGCGGCGGCATTTGGCACCCATATCTGCGATGTCGAGGTAGATCCCGAGACCGGCAAGGTGGACGTCATCCGCTACACCGTGTGCCAGGACGCGGGGCGGGCGATCCACCGCGCCTACGTCGAGGGGCAGTTCCAGGGCGGCGCCGCCCAGGGCATCGGCTGGGCGTTGAACGAGGAGTACATCTACAACCAGGACGGCGTCATGGAGAACGCCGGCTTCCTGGACTACCGCATGCCGGTGGCCCTGGACCTACCGATGATCGAAGCGGTGGTGGTGGAGGTGCCCAACCCGAAGCACCCCTATGGCATCCGCGGCGTCGGGGAGAACGGCATCGTCGCCCCGTTGGCGGCGGTGGCCAACGCGATCGCCGACGCGACCGGGGTGCGCCTGTACAGCGTGCCGATGTCGCCACCCAAGGTACAGGCGGCAATCGCCGCCCATGCCAACCGCCACGTGGGTGGCGCGTCGCAGAAGGAGGAGCCGACGCCGGTCGGCGCCTGACGGCCGGCCTGACGGGGGCGGGCTGCGCGAATAAGTCCATAGTCGCACGCGCCCGGGGGTGGGTGCGACGTACACTGCCCCCGTCAGGGGCGACGGGCCCAGCTGCGCACGGGCCCTTGTGGGGCCGGCCGCGATGTGTCGCGCTCGCACCTTTCTGGCTCGCAACTACGAGAACCCACGATGAGTGACCACGCTGCCGCTACCCGCACGACGCTTGCCCTGCGCGATGCCCGCGGCGTGAGTGCGCTGTGGCGTGCCCTGGACGACACCCGGGTCGGGTATGTGGTGGCGGTGGCACTGCTCGCGGTGGCGCTCGCCGCCCGCAGCGCCACGTTCCTGCTGCTGCGCACGTTCGTGGATGAGGTGCTGGTGGCAAGCGCGGCCGGCCCGGTGCCGGATGCGCTGGTCCGCACCTGGACCACCGCGGTGGCATTCGTGGCGCTCGCCACGGTATTGGCGCTGCTTACGCTGATTGCCGACGCCCTGGCCGCCCGCGCCGCCGAGACCACCGCACAGCGCATCCGCGACGGCCTCCACGCCCACCTGCTACGGCTGCCGTTCGCCTACCACGATGCGGCCAGCACTGGCGATCTGGTACAGCGTGCCAGCTCCGATGTGGACTCGGTCCGGCGCACTCTCCACAAGCACACCATCGGTGTGGGGCGGGTGGTGCTGATCTTCGCCGTCAACGTCGCCACGCTGTGGGCGCTGAGCCCGACGTTGATGCTGGTCAGCCTGCCGGGGGTGCCGTTGAATGTGCTGCTGTCATTCCTGTTCCATCGCCGCATCTCCGACTCCTACGAGGCGATGCAGGCGCAGGACGCCAGGATGACCACCGTGCTGCAAGAGAACGCCTCCGGGGTGCGTGTGGTAAAGGCGTTCGCCCGCCAGCAGCATGAGATCGAGAAGTTCGACACCGAGAATCGCGCCCGGCGCCAACGCGCTCTACACCTGGTCGGGCTGCATGCCGGGTTCTGGCCAGCCAGCGACCTGATCGGCGGGACGCAGATGCTGGTCGGTCTGGTGGTGGGCGCGACCATGGCGATCGACGGCACCATCAGCGTCGGGACCTTCGTCGCCTACTCGGGGCTGATCGTCTGGATCATCTGGCCGCTGCGGGAGCTCGGCCGGCTAGTGGTGGAGGTCTCCAAGGGTGCGGTGAGTGCCGACCGCATCGGCGCCGTGCTGCGCAGCGACCCGGAGCTCCTCGACGAGAGTGCGGACGAACAGGCTGCGCCGATCTCCGGAGAGGTGAGCTACGACCGGGTGACGCTCCGCTACCCGGGAACCGCCGAGGACGCCTCCCCGGTACTGGACCAGGTGAGCTTCCGCTGCCGCGCGGGGGAAGTAATAGCCCTGCTGGGCCACACTGGCTCGGGGAAGACCAGCGTGGTCAATCTGCTTCCCCGCTTCTACGAGTACCAGGGCGGCAGCATCCGGCTCGATGACCGCCCGTTGGAGTCGATTCCCAAGCACCTGCTGCGGCAGCAGATTGGCACGGTCGACCAGGAGCCGCTGCTGTTCTCCGCCTCGGTGCGCGACAACATCACCTACGGGGTTGCCCGGTCGGTCAGCGACGATGAGGTAGAAGCCGCGGCTGAGGCCGCGGCCATACACGACGTTATCGCCGAGCTGCCAGACGGTTACCAGACCATCGTTGGGGAACGGGGAGTGACCCTTTCCGGCGGCCAGCGCCAGCGGGTGACCATCGCCCGCACTGTTCTGCGCGCCCCGGCGATACTGATCCTCGACGACTCCACCTCGTCGGTCGACATCCAGACCGAGTCACGCATCTGGGCCGCCCTTCAGCAGCTGATGGAGGGCCGCACCACCTTCATCATCGCCCACCGCGTGCAGTCGCTGATGCGGGCGGATCAGATTCTGGTGATGGCGAAGGGCCGCGTCGTCCAGCGCGGTACCCATGCCCAGCTGCTGGCGACGGGAGGCCTGTACCGCAAGCTGTACCAGCTCCAGGTGGGAGCGCCGTCATAAGCGATAGCGGCAACGGCGGCGAATGGGCGCTGGCCGAGGATCTGGAACGGTCGCCCCAAGCGCCGAGGCAACCCGCCAGCCACGTGCTGCGGCGCCTGGTGGAGCTGTTCGGGCCCTACAAACGGCAGGTGGTGCTGTACGTGGTGGCCATCGCCTTCGTCTCGGTCGGCGACGGCGTGTTCACCCTCCTGGGCAAGGCGTTCGTCGACGACGCCATTGGCGGCCGCGATACCGCGGCGCTCACCCGTATTGCGATCGCCTACGGATCGCTGATCCTGTTTCAGTCGGTTTCGGTGTGGGCGATGATTCGCTTCGCCGGCACGTTAGGCGAGTCGATCGGTTACTCGCTGCGACGGCGGGCGTTTGCCCACCTGCAGCGCCTGTCCCTCGACTTCTACGACCGCACCGCGGTGGGGCGGATCGTCTCCCGCCTCACCTCCGACACCGAACGAGTCACCGAGCTGATGAGCTGGGGTCTGCTGGACGTGGGCTGGTCGGTGCTCAACATCGGTGCCGCGCTGGTGTTCATGCTGGTCATCGACTGGCGCCTCGGGCTCATCGTCCTCGGGGTGGTGCCGCCGCTGGTGTACGCCGCGGTGCGGTTCCGCAGCCACATCGTGGACCAGTTTCGTCGCGTGCGTGCCCTGCACGCCCGTATCACCGGCACGCTCAACGAGGCGGTAACCGGAGTGAGGGTCATCAAATCGCTGGCCAGAGAGAACACCAACAACACTGAGTTCTCGGCGCTCACCGGGTCGCTGCGCGATCGTGCCTACCGTGCGGCGTATCTGTCGGCGATGTTCCTGCCGGCGGTGCAGCTGATCACGTCCCTGGCCCTCGGCGCGGTGGTGGTGTTAAGCGGCATCGATACCAACCTCGGCGGCGACCGTATTTCCGTGGGCAGCGTGCAGGCGTTCTTCGGCTATGTAACCTTCATGCTCTGGCCAATACAGGAGATGGCGCGGGTGTTCGCCGAGATGCAGCAGTCGCTCGCGTCGGGGGAGCGCATCTTCTCGCTGCTCGACACCCCGGTCTTGGTCCAGGACCTGCCCGGCGCCAGCGAGCGCCCGCTCCCCCACGCCGCCCTCAGCTTCGATCGGGTGACCTTCCGCTATCCCAGCACTCCGGCGGCCGCGCCGCCGGTGCTCGACGACTTCTCTCTACGGGTGGAGCCCGGGGAGACCGTCGCCCTGGTCGGTCCCACCGGCGGCGGCAAGTCCACCATCGTCAGCCTCATCGCACGCTTCTACGAACCGACGGCCGGGGCAATCCGCGTCGGTAGCCCGAGCACCGACTATCGCGCCTTCAGCCAACGCGCCTGGCAGGCACGCCTCGGCATGGTGCTGCAGTCCCCTCACCTGTTCTCGGGGACCATCCGTGAGAACATCCGCTACGGCCGCCTGGACGCCACCGACGCCGAGTTGGAGGCCGCCGCCAGGCTCACCGGCGCCGACGAGTTCATCTCCGCCCTTGCCGACGGCTACTCCTCGGAGGTGGGCGAGGGCGGCACGCTGCTCTCGGTCGGCCAGAAGCAGCTGGTCAGCCTCACCCGGGCGGTGCTGGTGGAGCCGGACATCTTCATCCTCGACGAGGCCACCAGCTCCATTGACTCGCTGTCGGAGCTGCACGTCCAACGCAGCATCGAGCAGTTGATGGAAGGCCGAATGAGCTTCGTCATCGCACACCGTCTGTCGACCGTGCGCCGCGCCGATCGGATCCTGGTCATCGATGGCGGCCGCGTCGTGGAGTCCGGGACGCACCACGAGCTGCTCGCGACCGACGGCCGCTATCGACGGCTCTACAGCAACGCCGCCGCTCCCAGCGCGGAGGTCACTGACTCGCTAGGCCCCTAGCCGCGCGCCTGGTCGAGGCCTGACAGGATCTCGGCGTGGCGCTGCCTGGTGATCGGGTAGCGCGTCATGATCAGGATGCCCGCCAGGAAGAACACAGCTGGAATGGGGCCGATCAGCAGGCGAATGCCGAGCTGAGCGGTGTCGGTCTGCACCTGCCCGGCCACATACCCCGTGGCCGTCAGGACGGCACCCGAGACCAGGCCGGCGATGCCAAGCCCCAGCTTCATCCAGAAGGTCCACAGGCCGTAGAAGATCCCTTCGCGCCGCACGCCGTGGGCCAACTCGTCGGCGTCGATAACGTCCGGCAGGATCGACCACGGCACCACGTAGTTGCTGGACAGGCCGAATCCCGCCACCAGAAGTAGGGCGATGAGCAGGCCGACGTCGAGGTGACCGACGAGGAAGGCGAGCACCAGCGCAACGCCAAAGACGGCCATACCAGCGTTGTAGGCCAGCCGCTTGCTGACGCGGTCTCGGAAGACCACGAAGAGCACGATGCCGATGGCTGCCGCCACTAGCAGCGACCCCGATCCCAGCGACTCGAGCTCCGACCTTCCGTGGATGTGCTCGAAGTAGAACGGCACCATGCTAGCCGCGATGGTGATGCCGACCATGTGCAGGGTCCATGGGAGCAGCGCGGTCAGGAACGGCCGAAAGCGCATCGCCTGCAGGTAGGCGCGCCACAGCGGGTAGCGCGCCGGCCGCTCAGCGCCCGGCTGGCCGGCTCGCTCGCGCACCGTCACGACAGTCACCAGGATGGCGGCGGTCATGATGACGCCGAATACTGCGGCGGCGAGGGTATGTCCC
>CAJWOB010000188.1 GCA_913043885.1 uncultured Spirochaetaceae bacterium
CGACGCACGACGGTAGTTGATGTAGAAGTGGCCGTTTTGCTGGTAGTCCGGATGAAACGCGAGGCCTGACAGATTCCAGCCGCCGCCGGGGGTATCGGCGAGGTCGAAGTAGGGCGTTGCCGCAACCGTGTCTCCCGGAAGGCTGATGACGTGGATGCGGCCGTCGAGCGCCGCGACCATCAGCCGGCTGTGCTCGCCGGGGGGCGCTTGTATGTCCGTGGGATTGCCGAGGCCGCTAGCGACCGGCTCGAGGGCGATGCGCTCCCCTCTGACGCCTGGGATCCCGCTGCAGTCGAACGGCGAGTCACCCGGAGGGGGGGGCAAGGCGCAGCCGGAGAGGATGGTAACGATGGATGCGACGCAGCATCCGTACCAGCGGTAACCCACTCCGAGCGAGAATGCCACCCCGTTACCGACGCCACGACTGGCCCCTGTCACCAGGGCCACCTTGCCGGAGAGACCTACCACGACGCCTCCTGCGCTTACCTGCCCAGAATGCGGGGCTTGCTGTCAAGTGCGGAGGCGATCGAGGCTCACCGCCTTAGCTGCTACATTTCGGCCGAGGGGGCAGCGGTGTCGGATCCATCGGTAGGGAGTGGGCAAGATCGCAATCGGGTGGAGGACGCCATCCGCACCCACTCGTCGCCATCCGACCTGAGGATCACCGACTTCCGCACGGCGGTGGTGCGCAGCAACTACGACTATCCACTGCTGCGGATCGACACCAACCAGGGCGTGTCGGGCATCGGCGAGGTGAGGGACGCCGGCCATCGTGACACTGCCCTGCGCTTGAAGAGCCAGCTGCTCGGGCAGAATCCCTGCAACGTCGACATGATATTTCGTTCCATCAAGCAGTTCGGTAACTGGGGGCGCGAAGGCGGTGGCGTCTCCGGCATCGAGCTGGCGCTGTGGGATCTGGTGGGCAAGGTGTATGGCATCCCGTGCTATCAGCTCCTAGGCGGCAAGTATCGGGACAAGATCCGGCTCTACGCCGACACCCCCGAGCCGGCCGAGCCGACGCCCGCGAGCTACGCCGCCCGCGTGAAGGGGCGGATGGATCTTGGCCTTACGTTCATCAAGTTCGATATCCGCATGCCGACTTACGATCGGCGCGGCGACCTCCTGGTGGGCGAGCCCACGCGCCACGAGTACGACCACATACGCAGCCGCCTTTCTGCAGCCGGTACCGGCCAGGTTACCAAGCTCACGGACGCGGGGATCGCCAGTATGGTCGATGTGGTCGCTGCGGTGCGCGAAGCGGTGGGCTGGGAGATCTCGCTGTGCACCGACCACTTCGGACACGGGCAGATGACTGCGAAGGAGGTGATCCGGCTCGGGCACGCCGTGGAGCCGTTTGGGCTCGCTTGGTTGGAGGATCCGATGCCGTGGTGGGACATCGACGGGCACAAGCGGGTGACGGACGCGATCAACGTCCCCACCTGCGCCGGCGAGGAGTTGTACCTGTGGGACGGCTTTCGGGAGCTCATCGAGAAGCGCGCCGTCGATATCGTGCATCCTGATCTGCTCACCTCCGGTGGGATGATGGAGACCAAGCGAATCGCCGACTATGCCGAGCGGCACGGGTTGCCCGCCGCGCTGCACTTCGCCGGCTCCCCGATCGCCTTCGCCGCCAACCTGCACTGTGCTGCCGCCATCCCCAGCTTCGTGGCGCTCGAGCACCATGGGCTCGATCTGCCTTTCTGGCGCGAGTTGGTTGCCGGCCTGCCCCCCGACTACATCGAGGACGGGTACGTGCGGGTGCCGGAAGCGCCGGGACTAGGTGTCGAGCTCAACTACCCCGCTATCGAGGAGAACCTGCGCACTCCCGGGCTGTTCGGGCCGACCGACGAATGGGACGACCCGCGGGTAGATTTCTGGCAGCCCGATCGCCTATTGGACACATGACCCGCGGCGCAAGCGACTACCGTGGCGTCTTCGGGCTGCTGCCCACGCCGTACCGCGAGGACCTCGAGATCCACCTCGAAGATCTGCGTCGTGGCGCGGACTTCTGCTGCCAGACCGGCCAGCACGGCATCGTGTGGCCGGTAATGGTGGGCGAGTTCTGGTTTCTCGGCGAGAGCGAGCGGCTGCGCGCCCTCGACGCCGTCCTCGAAGAGGTGAATGGGCGCTTGCCGGTCATCTTCGGCTGCTCCGGCATCTCCATCCCCCAAGTGGTCCTGTACGCCCAGGCGGCGGCGCGGGCTGGCGCGGATGCCGTCATTGCCATGGCGCCGGCTCACACCGACCAGTCGGGGGCCATCGCCATGTATCACCGCATCGCCGAGGTGTTCGACGGCCCCATCGTGGTGCAGAACTCGGACCGGTACGCGCCGCTTACGGCGGAGCAGATCGCGGCACTGGTCGATGAGCTCCCGCAAGTGCGGTGCGTCAAGGAGGAGCGGGAACCGAGCCCGAAACACATCGCCGAGGTGGCACACATCTTCGGCGATCGGGTGGCGTGCATCTTCGGTGGCGCCGGGGGCAAGTATCTGCCGGACGAGCTGCGCCGCGGCGCCGGCGGCAACATGCCGGCCTGCGAGCTCGCCGACTTGCTGGCCAAGGTGGTGGAGCGGTGGTGGTCTGGCGACGAACAGGGCGCGCGAGCGCTGCATCGACGTCTCCTGCCCCTGATCAATCTGGAGAGCCACCCGTTCATGCGCTACATCCTCCAGCGGCGAGGTGTCTTCACCACGCTGGTGGAGCGAGCTCCGGCGGGCAAGTTGGCGCTGGACGAAGCAGACAAGGCGGAGATAGATATCTTGCTGCGGGCGGTCGAGGACGACATCGAAGCGTTCCCGATTCGACCGCGACGCGCCTAGCCGCGGTCGACCCAGCGGTAGGCCCGCCGGGCGTTCTCGCTGAATACCTTCGCCTCGGCGGCCGCCAGCTTCGTGGCCACATACGCCTGAGCCAGGTCCAGAACGTCTGCGTAGGAACGTCCGCTGTGGTCCGATACCGGCCAGTCGCTGCCGAAGATCATCCGGTCCTCTCCAAACGAGTCCCACAGGACATCCAGGAACGGGGCGTAGTGATCGACATCGACCGGGGCCGGCCGAATCGTGCAGCGCAGGTCCATCATCCCCGACAGCTTGCAGTAGACGTTCGGGCACTCGGCCGCGCTGCGCGCCAAGGCGGCGGCCTCAGGGTCGGGATCGCCGCCATCCATGGGCAGATTGGCGCAGTGGTTGATGACGATGCGCAGCTCGGGGATGGCGGTCGCGATGTCGACGGTCTGCTGGCTGAGGCCCAGATCGAGTGACAGGTCGCGCTCGGCCAGCAAACGCAGCGGCTCGATTCGGCTGGGGCTCCACAGGCGTGCGCGAATTCCACGGAACACCGGATGCTGGGAGAAGCGGTCGAGATGATCGGCGAAGCGCTCGTCGTTGGCGTCCAGGTTGCCGACCAGACCGAGCAGACGAGGCTCGTCGTCCGCCAGGTCCAGCACCCACTGGTTGTCCTCCACCCACTCGCTGCACTCGACGACGATGGCGCCGTCGACACCGGCCGGCACCGCGTGAGCGAGCCAGCGCTCGGGACGCGTGGTGTGGTTGAGGGTCGCGTCGTCCTCCGGTGGCCACGGAGTGCCGCCCTCACGGTGGGGATCGTAGAGGTGGATGTGAGTATCGACGATCACGCGACGCCGGCCTCCGCCATGGCGGCTGCGGTGCGTGCGTAACACGTACGGGCGGTGGCCCACGGATCGTAGTCGGCGCGACCCCATATCTGCCCGGTCACCTCTATGGTAATAGGCACGTCGATGCCGGCCGACGTCACGGCGCGAAAGTAGTGCTGTAGATCCAGGTCTCCATCTCCCGGCAGCAGGTACCGTACCTCCCCATCGACGAGACGGCCGTCCTTGACGTGGGCGTGAACGGTGTAGGGTGCCATCGCCCCTGCACAGTACTCAATCGCCAGGCCATTTACGTGGAAATGGCTGTGGTCGAAGTTGAGTCGTACCGATGGGCGATCAATCGCCTGCATGAGCCACACGCACTTGTCGGGAGAATCGAACCCATGCCCGGCGTGTGCTTCCAGCGCCAGAGTGACACCGTGGTCTTCCGAGACTCGGATGTAGGGCTGCAGCGCCTGAACCAGCTCGTCTCTGGTCTCGTCCCATGTTCCGGCGCGATCGCCGAGGGTGGTGGTCAGTACCTTGGGCCGCTCATCGAAGCTGAGATCGCCAGCCAGGCGACAACTGCCTTCGACGAGCCGGAGCTTCTCGTCGACGTTCTCCTCGTGGCCGCCCAGACTCAGGATGTTCATGAGCGGAGGGGAGGGGAAGCCGGCCGACTGAATTGCGTGGCGCAGACGCCGGCGGGCGTCCGCGTCGAGCTTCTCGGGGGCGGTCGGCCACCGCTCGCCGCAGTTTACCTCGATGGCGTCGTAGCCGATCTCCTTGATGCCGGACACGGCGGCTATCGGCTCGATCTGCTGTAGTGCGTACGTACCGTAGGCAAGTTTCATGGTCGCGTATGACAGTCGATGGTACCGTCCGACCGCGCGGAGGTCACAGTGAGGTGCCGCGAGCTGGGCAAGACAGGGGTGCTGGTGTCGGAGCTGTGCCTGGGCACCGCATTTCGCAGCCAGGACGACGAGTCAACCTGCATCCGCATCATCGACCGCGCACGCGACCTGGGGTGCAACTTTATCGATACCGCCCTCTATGGGGGCGGGCGTTCGGAGCACGTCGTCGGCAGGGCGCTCAAGGGCAAGCGCGATGGCGTCGTGCTGACGTTGGGATCGGCGATCACCGCCTCTCAGCTCGGAACTGCTCCACCTGCTCCCTGGTGTGGTAGGAGGGCAGGGTATCCAGCTTGGTACAGCACAGTGCTGCCGCGGCGTTGGCAAAGCGCGCCGCCTCGGTCAGTGAGGAGCCTTCGGAGAGCGCTACCGCCAGCGCGGCGTTGAAGGCATCGCCGGCGCCGGTGGTGTCTACCACGTCGGCCACCGGATAGCCCGCCACCGGCTCGGCGCCGTTCGCAGTCACACACAGGCAGCCACGCTCACCGAGCGTAACGAGCACCGCAGCGCAGCCCAGCTCGAGTAGCCGCCGCCCTAGCTCCTCCTCGTCCGCCTCTGCCGCGGCGTCGACCCCGAGGCAGACGCGCGCTTCGGTCTCGTTGGGGGTGATGACCGACACCTGCGCCAGGTCACGATCGAGCAGCGGCTGCGCCGGCGCCGGATTCAGGACCGTGGTGAGGCCACGCTCGGCGCCGGCACGCATCGCGTGGAGCGCCGTGTCGAGGGGGATCTCGAGCTGCGTGACCACCGTGGTGGGTGGCTGCCACGCCGCCGCCGCCTGCTCCACGTCCTGCGGCGAAAAGGCGGCGTTGGGCCCGCTATCGATGCTGATGATGTTCTGACCACCGGGGCCGAGCATCACGAAGCCCACTCCAGTGGCGGCGTCGGGCTGTCTTCGCAGCTGAGTGGCGTCGATGCCCTCCTCCTCCAACAGCCGGTGGAACCGCTCACCGGTGTCGTCGTTGCCCACCCGTCCTACGTAGCTGCAACGCGCACCCAGCCGAGCCGCCTGCACCGCCATGTTCGATCCCTTGCCGCCGTGGGTCTGGAAGTAGCCGTGTCCATGCACCGACTCCCCGGTAGTCGGGAGGCGCTCCACCTCCATCACCAGGGCGACGTGCTCCTTGGTATCAATCAGCGTCCTATATCCGACAGCGCGAAAGTTTCCATGCGTAGTGGGAAGTGATGTGTCCTCACCGCGTTCAATAAGCCTTTCTTTCGCCAGTCGATACGATATAAGATCCGCCACAGTTAGAATGTGTAAA
>CAJWOB010000189.1 GCA_913043885.1 uncultured Spirochaetaceae bacterium
TTCCGCCGCTGGGCGGCTGCCGAACGGCAGGTACGTAGCGTGCTAGACGTCGAAGTAGGTGCCCTGGATGCAGGTGACCCCGTCGGGATCTTCGCCGTAGTAGGCGGTGAACAGCTGACCCGGCTGGTACTCGATTACGGCTGGGTAGCCGAGGTTGCCGTCGCGGAAGTCGTCCCGGATGACGATCTCGTCGCTCCACGAGTCGCCTTCGTCCTCGCTGACAACGGCGCGGATGCCGTAGGGTGCACGGCGGCGCCCATACACGACCACCGCGCGTCCGTCGCCGAGCGACACGCAGTGGCTGGGGAATCCGTAGATCGGCAGCTCCCGCGGAACGCCCCACGTCTCGCCGCCGTCCTCCGACGTGCTGAGATGGAGGTGCCCCTCGATCTCCTCCCGCGACACCAGCAGCAGCTTTCCGGAACTGAGCTGCGCCACGGAGGGCTCCGAGAACTCCTTGCCCTCCTGCCGCGCCACCTCCACAGGCCGCTCCCAGCTGCGGCCGCCGTCCCGCGACCGGACGATGAAGGAGACGTGCAGTGGATCGTAGTTGTGGCTACCGAGCGCCAACAGCAGGTCGCCGCCGGCGAGCTGCGCCGCACCCTTGGGGCTGAACGCGCCGCGGTAGGGATCGATCGCCACCTCCACGGTGTGCTCCCAGGTTCGACCGCCGTCGTGGCTCAGGTGAACCCACGCGCCGCCGTCGGCGCGCGCGTACGGGAAGGGGTGGCCGTCCCAGTCGGCTTCGCTCTGCGGCGGCCGCCAGTCGCGCCATGCACCGCGCACGAAGCACGACCGCTCGCCCCGCGCGTGGAGCTTGCGCGCCAGATCGGTGGGGTACCAGAGGAACCGCCACTAGTCCAGGAGAACGTCGCCGGAGGGCAGCGCCGCGATGCCCGGGACCTCGACGCCGTACCAGTCGTAGCTGGGTGCCACCTGCGGCGTCTCCCAGCTCTGTCCTCGGTCGCGCGAGCGGGTAACGAAGTTGAGAAACTGCGGGTCGCTGGGCGGATGACGATGGGGCGTACGCTGCAGGCTCTGTGCGAACGCCAACAACCACTCGCCCTCGGGTGTCTGGGTGATGCAGGCATGCGAGGAATAGGCGTGCTCTGCCCGGTAGATGACGATGGATCTGCCGATGTTGGCGCCCACGGCGGCGCCTCAAGTGTTGCACCGCGCCTATCGGCGGTGCAATCGCCGCCCATTGGGCGCAGTCGCCGGTGGCGTCAGCAGTCGGAGGCTGGCAGAGTTCCCGTCACGGAGGCTCGATGAAGATCACTGACCTGCGCGTCTACCTGACGCGGGCCGGCACCGGCCGCACCTGGGTGTTCGTCGAGGTGGACACCGACGAAGGCATCACTGGGCTGGGAGAGGCCACGAATTCCGGCGGTGGCGGCGCGCTGGTAGTCGGACGAGCGCTCGAGATGCTGAAGAACGACCTCGAAGGCCACGACTTCTCGGACGGTCTGGTTGGAGAAGATCCCGAGCACATCGACAGCATCTGGCACCGCATCTACCGCCGCTTCGGCACGCTGGGCTCACGCGGCTTCGCCACCACGCTCGCATCCGGCATCGACATGGCGCTGTGGGACATCAAGGGCAAGGCGCTCGACCGCCCTGTCTACGATCTGCTCGGCGGTCCGGTGCGGGAGTCGGTTCCCCTCTACAGCCACGTCGCCCCGGCAGACGACATAGAAGCGTGTGTCGCCGACGCGAGGCGCCAAGTGGCACTCGGCTACGAGGCGCTGAAGCTCGACCCCTTCAGCCCGGAAAAGCGCAAACACCACCGGCGCTACCTCGACGGCAAGATCTCTCCGGGGGCGGCCAGGCACGCGATCGAGCTCATGTCCGAGCTACGCAAGGCGGTCGGCCCGGACATCGAGCTGATGATCGACGCCCACGGCAACTTCGACGTCTCGACCGCCACGCAGCTGTGCAACGCAATGCTGCCCTTCGACCTTGCCTGGTTCGAGGAGCCACTGCAGCCCGAGAGCGTCGCCGCCATGCGGCAGCTGCGCCGCAACACCGACATCAATCTGTGCATCGGCGAGCGCCAGTACACGCGATGGGACTTCGCGCCGTACCTGCAGGAGGGGCTGGTGAACTACATCATGCCCGACATCTGCTGGACCGGCGGTATCTCGGAGATGAAGCGCATCGCGGTGCTGGCGGAAACGTTCTACGTCCCGATCTCGCCACACGACGCCTCGGGGCCGATCAACGTGACCTCCGGCGCCCACGTGCTGATGAACGTGCCCAACATCTATCGGCTGGAGATGACCGACCATGCCCGCGCCGCCTATGACCACGTATTGACCGAGCCGCTGGATATCCGCGACGGCCATTACCACATGAACGGCAAGCCCGGACTCGGTTACGAGCTGGACCACGACTTCATCTCCAGCCACCCCGACCCCGAGTGGGAGGCGCTGCGGTAGTGCCCAACCTGCTGTACATCCATTCCGATCAGCACTGCCCGCTGGTCACCGGGTGCTACGGAGATCGCGTCGTCGAGACGCCCAACCTCGACCGGTTGGCAGCGTCCGGCGTGGTGATGGACAGCGCCTACTGTCCGTCTCCGATTTGCGGGCCGTCGCGCATGTCGATGCTGACCGGCCGGCACCCCTACCAGAACCGGTCGTGGACCAACCGGGACATCCTCGACTCGCAGATACCGTCGCTGGCGCACGCCATGGGCGCAGCAGGCTACCGGCCGGTGCTCGCCGGCCGCATGCACTCCATAGGCCCGGATCAGCTGCGCGGCTATAGCCAGCGGCTGGTGGGCGATCACAGTCCCAACCTTCCGGGTGGTGGACCGGCCCCCGACCGTGGCGCGCTGAACGGCACCGCCGGGCCGGCGCTGGTCAGTCTGCAGGCGTCCGGTGCGGGGCAGAGCGGCTACGAGGTGCACGACGAGGACGTGACCGACGCGGCGGTGGCGTACCTCAGCCAACTGGGCGACGCCGAGCAGCCGTTCTCCCTCACCGTCGGGCTGATGCTGCCACATCCCCCGTACGTGGCGCGCCGCCCCGACTACGAGCGCTACGCTGGCAACGTCCCGCCGCCACGCAACCCGACCTTTACCGAGGAGAGTCCGCCCGAGTTCCTGCGTTGGTGGCGGAAGAACGGCGGGCTAGACGTGGTCAGCGACGAGGCGAAGCAGCGCTCCCGCATCGCCTACTGGGGGCTGGTGGCCAGCATGGACCGCATGATCGGACGGATCCTGGATGCCCTGGAGCAGACCGGCCAGGCCGAAGACACGCTGGTCGTCTACACCTCCGACCACGGCGACATGCTGGGCGAGCACGGCCTGTTCTGGAAGCACACCTTCTACGAGGAGTCGGTGCGCGTACCGCTGCTGCTGTCGTGGCCGGGCGTTATTCCCGCCGGTAAGCGCAACGCCAACGTGGTGAGCGCCCTCGACGTCACCGCCACCATCCTCGACGCGGTGCAGGCGCCCCCGCTACCCGGCAGCCCGGGCCGCAGCCTGCTGCCCCTGGCCCGCGGCGATGCGGGGGCCGTCGATGCGTGGGAGGACGTGGCGTTTAGCGAGTACTGCTCCGACGAGAGCGGCTGGTCGCCGCCTGGGGGCTGCTACCAGCGCATGATCCGCGCCGGCGACTGGAAGCTCATCTACTACCACGACGAAGGCCTGCAGCTGTTCAACCTACGCGAGGATCCTGGCGAGCTGGCCAACCGCGCCGACGCCCCGGATTGCCGCCAGGTGAGGGACGATCTGCAGGCGCGCCTGTTGGCGGATTGGCATCCGGAGCAGGTGATCGCCGACATGGCCGCCAGACGCGAGCAGAACGCGATTCTCGCCGCCTGGGCCGAGAACACCCAGCCAGCCAACCAGCACCTGTGGGACTTGCAGAGCAAAATGTTCTATCTGGAGGATCCGCAACAGGGACGCGCCGGGCCGACGACCGGTAGCTAGCGATCCCTTGCCCGCCGGTATTCTTCCGAATCCCAGCCTGGATATTGCTCCTCCAGCAGGGCCAGCGTCTGCTCCGTGTAGTAGTGATGCCCTGCCGCTGGAAACCGCCAGAGCTCACGTTCCTGGGCCGTCAGGCTACCGATGAACTCGGAAAACACCGGCGCGCTCTTGCCCAGGTGCGTGAAGTGCCTGAAGCCTTCCCAGTAGTGGTCGGCCCGGCCGAAACCATAGCCCCACGTGAAGCGCTGTCCGTCGCTGCGGGTGTAGGCGGTGGCGCTGTGTTGGGTGAAATTGGTGAAGATGCACAGCGTGCCGCCCTTGCACACCAGCGGCACGCACTTGGTCATGTCCATCCCGTGCCGCTTGGGGATGAGCCGTAGGGGCGCCTGGTCCTCGTCCACATCCTCGAGGTGAACCCAGAAACCGATCTGACCGAACTCGCGGAGCTCGTTGCTGATCGGCAGTAGGGAGTTATTGTCGTTGTCGGTGTGCAGGTTCGAGTCGTTGAATCCGGTGCCGCCGCCCTCATGGCCGGGGTAGCGGGCGATCAGACAGCCCACTCGCGCGTGGATGGCGTCCGTCTTCAGCCACTTGCGCGCGAAGGCGATGCTCTCCTCGTGCATGACACCGCGGTAGAGCTCCATCTCCTCGTGGGGGAAGCACACCAGTAGGCTGTTGCCCTTCTGATCCTGCGGAGGATCGTCCTTGACCTGGTCCCAGGTTGGCAGCACCCGGCGCTGCGCCGCCTGCAGCGTCTGCAGTCGATCCCCAGTGATGAACTCCGGGACGATGATGAAGCCCTCTCGGTCGAGCTCTTCGATGTGGGCGTCGGTCAGTTTGCTCACAAGCCTCCCCTACCCTCGCCGAGTATCAACACCCGCGCGTGCAGCGCCAAGACCCCCGATCGGCCTGAGCTTCACATCCCACTGACTTTCGCCGAGAATGTCAGCCGTACATGGCGGCTGAATCGCGTACCGACAGCGGGCCTGCCCGCGAGCATCGCGACCGTTTCATTCGCGACGGCTGCACCGTCGTCGACAGTGGTCTGCCGGCGGAATTCCACCGGGCGGTGTACGCCAAGCTCGACGAGCTCTTCGAGAGCGAGGGCAATCCGGGGAACAACATCCTCCCGCGAGTGCCGGAGCTCGCCGAAGTCTTCAGCGCGCCGGCCGTGCGCGAGGCGCTGACCGGTCTGCTCGGTCCCGACTACATCCTGAATCCCCACCGCCACTGCCACCTCAACCCCCCGGGCAGACCTGGACAGAGCTGGCACAAGGACTGCTACGTCTACGACCACAACCTGCGCCACCCGAGATTCCGCTGGGTGCTGGCGTTCTACTACCCGCAGGAAACGACGCCGGACATGGGACCGACGGGAGTCCTGCGCGGCACTCAGTGGTACCGCACCATTTCCGATCCCGATCCGGACAAGACGACGGAATCGGAGCTGCCTCTGGTGGGCGCGGCAGGTTCGGTGGCGATCGTCCACTTCGACGCCTGGCATCGAGCGATCGCGAACGTCAGCGACCGCAAGCGTTACATGCTCAAGTTCCAGTTCGCCCGGACGCGGGAGCCGCTGCCGGCCGGTGGCAACGGTGCTGCCTCGTCAACCGGCGCCGCCGCCGCCGCCAGTGGCACGGTCGCCAGTGGCGCCGTCACCGACGACGTCGCGCGGTGGCTCGACGGGCAGAGTGGGCTCTCGGCCTTCGATGCCGGCGACCGCATCGGCCCGCTCGTAGACCGGCTCTCCTCCACAGATCCCACCGAGCGGGCCGAAGCGGCGGGACGGCTGGCGCTCTCC
>CAJWOB010000190.1 GCA_913043885.1 uncultured Spirochaetaceae bacterium
CTCGAACGTCCGACCCACGGTTTCCTAAACCGTGGGTCGGACGTTCGAGTCGTCTCTGGGGTAACGCCACGTCGCAGTCCGCCACACGGGGCGGACGGGTGCGATGCCGGAGGCGTCAGTCCTCCAGGGCCCCGGCTCCGGCCGCACTTGCCCAGGCGCCGAGCGCCATCATGCCGCCGTCGACGGTGAGGTGCTCGCCAGTTATGGCGGCGGCTGCATCGCTGGCGAGGAACAACACCGCTGCGGCGATGTCCTGGCCGGTGCAGATGCGGCCAATCGGCTGACTGTGTCCCCACTGGGCCAGCACCTCCTCGACCTCCCCCTCCTCCAGCGCCGCCGCCCGGCGCACCAGCCGCGAATCGGTAATGCCCGGATTGACCGCATTGACGCGGATAGCCTCCGCGGCGTAGTCCAGCGACATCTGCCGGGTCAGCGATAGCACGCCGCCCTTGCTTGCCGCGTAGGCGGGCACCAATGGCTGCGACTGCAGACCTTGCACGCTGGCGATATTGACGATCGAACCGCCGCCGCGTTTCCGGATCTCCGGAATCGCGTGCTTTGCCATCAGGAAGTAGCTCTTCAGGTTGACCGTCAGAATGCGGTCCCACATCTCCTCGGTGGTCGCCTCAACGTTCAGGTACGCCTCGACCGGCTGGATACCGACGTTGTTGACCAGGCAGTCGACGCTGCCGAACTCCGCCACCGCCGCGAGGACCGCTGCGCGAGACTCATCGGTGACGCCGAGGTCGGCACGGTGGAAGCTGCCGCGGCCCGGGCTGTCCGCCACCCTCTCCAGGGTCTCGCCGCCCGCCTCGGAGTCGATGTCGACGATCAACACGTTCGCACCGGCCGTCGCGGCCGCCACGGAGATCTCCGCCCCGATACCGGCGGCGCCACCTGTCACGATCATTGTCTTGCCTTCGAAATCTGCACCCACGTTGGCCCCCTTTGCGCCGAACTGTTCGGCCGCATCCTTCGGCCGCATGCTACCCCGGTGGCCAGTGACGGTCCGGCGCGGTCCGACCGAGCGGCGCCAGCGGATAGAACCGCGGCAGCCGCCGACGCCCCGTACGGAAGCGGTGTCGCCCGCGCCGCTCGCCGGGTGCCGCCTCAAGGGTGTCCACGACGAAGTCCGCGTACGCCTTGCGCTCCGCCGTGGTGCGCAGCGGCTCATCGCCGGCGGCGCCACCGGTCGGCTCGAACAGCATCAGCTCGGTCCCGGGATGGGTGTCCGCAGCGATGAGCGTGTCTGCCAGCGCGGTGAATGCCCCGGTCACGCAGGCCTGTAGGGGCGGCAGCTGGTCGCCCGCGCCGGGGCTCCGGGTGCGGACCAGTGCCAGCTGCATTGCCGCGCTGTCCGGCGCCTGCCTGTCCCGTGTATCTCCGCCGTGGCGGAGCAACTCCCGCAGCAGGAACAGGTACGATTTGACGTGCTCGTCGACCACACGGTCGACCTCGAAGAGGTGTAGATCGTGGAGTGGCTGTGCCTCGAGTGCGAGCGTGCCCTCCACCACGACACACAGATCGATTGGCGCGGCGACGGAGAGCGAGAGGACCATGCTGCGGGTCGCCAGAGGCGAGCGCGGGTCCCAGGTGAGCGCGCCTACCGCGTTAGCGGATCCGGCGGACGCGGCCTGCGCGCTGTCCGCCGGCTGCCGAGTGACCGCCACCGGATCGCGCCCGGATGCGCGCAGACGGCCGATGATGGCTGCTCCCACCTCGGAGTCGGCGCCCACGACGACGGCCATGGTGGCGGATCGTAGCGACGGCCGTACGCCATCGTCAAACTCGCCGGCGTGCTACCGTTGCCTGCCGTGCGGGTCGCAGTCGGTCAGATCAACCCCACCATCGGCGACTTTCGCGGCAACGTGGCGCTGGTGCACGCCGCGATGGAGCAAGCGCGGCAGGCGAGGGCGGACCTGTTGGTCCTCCCCGAGCTGGCGCTCTGCGGCTACCCGCCGATGGATCTGCTCGAGCAACAAGCGTTCGTCGACGCCAATCTGTCCGCACTCGATGCCGTCCGCGAAGCCACGCCGCCAGGCTTGGGGGTGGTAGTAGGCTACGTGGGCCGCAACGCCGAAGGCGGCAAGCGGCTGACGAACAGTGTCGCGCTTCTTGCCGACCGGCGACTGTTGGCTTCGCAGGCCAAGACGTTGTTGCCGACCTACGATGTGTTCGACGAGGCCCGCTACTTCGAGCCAGCGCCACGTCACCAGGTGGTGGAGTTCGCCGGAGAGCGCCTCGGCCTGGCGGTGTGCGAGGACATCTGGTGGGAGACCGAGCCCGATCCCACCGCCGCCTACATGCGCGACCCGGTCAAGGAGTACGCTGCAGAGGGAGCCACCGTGATCGTGGCACCGTCGGCATCGCCCTACCACATCGGCAAGCCCCAGTTGCGGCTGCGGCTGCTGCGGCAGATCGCACACAAGTATCGGGTAGCGACGGTATACGCCAACACGGTGGGGGCCAACGACGATCTGATCTTCGACGGTCAGAGCCTGGTGGTGGATGCCGACGGCGCGGTGCTGGCAGTCGGTGGAGCGTTCGTGCCGGACCTGGTGGCGTGCGACGTCGGCGCCCACGCAGCGCGTGCCGCGACCGGGGCTGCCACGGTGGAACCTGAGTTCCTCACCCGGCCTCCCTATGCGGAGGTGGAGGCGGCGCTGGCCACCGGGCTCGGCGACTACCTACGTAAGACCGGCCACGACCGGGTCCTCGTCGCGGTGTCGGGCGGCATCGACTCCGCCGTGGTGGCGGCGGTGGCAGCGCGAGCTCTGGGCGGGGCGCAGGTTACCGCCTTTTCCCTGCCGTCGATGCATTCGTCGGAGGGCAGCCGCGTCGACGCGGCCGCGCTGTGCGCCAACCTCGGCGTCGCCATGCACACCATTCCCATCACCGCTCTCTACGACACCTACATCGACGCGCTGCACGACCACCTGGGGAGTCGGCCCGCCGACACCACCGAGGAAAACCTGCAGGCGCGCATCCGTGGAACGCTGATGATGGCATATGCCAACCGCACGAGTGGATCGATGCTGTTGACCACCGGCAACAAGTCGGAGCTGGCGACCGGCTATGCCACCCTGTATGGCGACATGGCCGGCGCGCTCGCGCCGATCGCCGACCTGTTCAAGACGCAGGTGTACGCCCTCGCCGCCGAGATCAACCGCGACGGCGAGGTGATACCGCGGCAGACCATCGACAAGCCGCCGTCCGCGGAGTTGCGGCCGGACCAACGCGACGACCAGAGCCTGCCGCCGTATGGCATCCTCGACGCCATCCTCACCGCCTACATCCACGACGGCCGATCCGCCGAGGAGATCACGAAGGCAGGCTACGACCGGGTGGTGGTGGATGCGGTGCTGGGGCTCTTGGCGAGGGCCGAGCACAAGCGACGACAGGCGCCGCCCGTGCTCAAGGTGTCGCCGAAAGCGTTCGGGCCCGGGCGGCGCCTGCCCATCGCCCGCGCCCCCTTCGAGGGCGGGGCGACCTCGTCGCCAGCGGGGACGTCCGCCGTCTAGCGGCTGAACAGCTGCGCGTGGGAGCGGAGCAGCGCGCGCCCGTAATGGACCTCGTCAGCCACCACCCGCGAGTCGATGGGGCCGGCTGCGAGGGTGGGCCCGACCACGTACGCGGTGCCGACGGGGAACCGCAGGGCGAATCCTAGCGCGGCGGCCGACGCCGTTCGGTACACCGCAGCGCCGCTGCCGCCGGCCGCGGCGCTCAGCCCCATGAGCGCATATGCCACGCGATTGCCGATGGTCAGCCACCGCCGCCGATGTAGCGAGTCGGCCAGCCCGCCGTTGCCGCCAAGTCCGTGGTGGTCGGTGCCCATCCAGGCGAGCAGGTTGGCGGCGGCGGCGTGGCCGGGCCCGTCGTCCCAGGCTACGGCCTCAGTGCCGCTCTGCGACAGTGACAGCAGGGCCTCCGCCACCAATAGTGCGGCAACTCCGCTCGGTTCGCTCCGCCGGGTGGACGGCAACCGCCCCTCGACCGAGGCATCGCCGCCTTGGCTGAGGAGTAACTCCCTGGCCGCCGTCGGAAGGGTGTCCGCACGACGCACTCCCGCCGGCCGGTAGCCGCTGGCCGCCAGTGCCAGCCACTCAGTCACCAGTAGCAGGGCGTCCATGCCCTCCTCTATCACGCCGCCGCCCGGGGTGAGCACCGCGCCGATGGCACTGGGCTTGCCCTTGCGCAGGAACCATTCGGCAAAGCGCTGCCATGCCAGACGCAGCCGGCCGGCCGCCGGGTCGTCTCCCAGGGCGGTGAGTGCGTGGCGCAACGCGCGTGAGGTGCGGACCGCGTCCACCAGGGCCAACCGTGGTGGTTTGGCGCGCCGGTCCAAGCCCCGCCACCGCCGCCGCTGGTAGTCGTAGCGCTCGAAGAACAGCCCACTCGGATGCTGTCCACGAAGCGCGAAGTCGATGAGGCGTCGCGCCCTTTCCTCCCGTTCCGCGCCGCCGCTGGCCAGCAACGCCGCACCGGCGGCGGCGCTGGCGCTGGCCGACAGCCACTCGGCGCCGCTGGCATCGATGCTCGCCGGCTCCCCGTCGCCCGGGTGCTGGGCGCGGAGGCCGAACACTGCACCCTCCTCCACCAAGTGCGTGGTCAGCAGCCCGTCGAGGGCGTCATCGAGGTGCTGGACGAATGCGGGTCGCGGCGGCCGTCGCTGGCCACCAGCGTCGGGCCGGCGATGCCGCGCTGCCAACAGATGCCACAGGCGCCCGGCTGGCGCCACGGTCACGTGGTAGCGGCGTTCCACCGCCCGGCCGGCCTGCGGAGCAAGCCAGTCGTCACCATCGGACTCGGTCTCGTCGTCGGGGCGAAGCGGTTCGAGCGCGGCCGGCAGCCGAAAATCGAGAGTTGCCAGCGGGGCCCCGGCCGGCGTCGCCGGGTCGCCGCGTCGGCCGCGAATGCTCAGCGACTCCCGTTCGCCGCCCCCTTCCGAGGCAACGGCCAGCGCCCAACGCACACCGTGGAAGGCCGCTACCGGGGAGGCGAGCTCGTCGGTGCTGACGCCGCAGCGCGTCCGCGGCGAGATGTCACCGGCGCAGCAGCCGGGCGCGACGAAGTGCAACCCCTCCGCCCCCAACGAGGCGCCGTCGACCTCGAAGGTGAACAGCATCGCCACCGGCAGGGCGGGCATGATCGACCAGCCCGGGGTAATTTCGTGAATGCTGCGGGTTCCCTGGACGAAACGGAGACGACATGCCAGAGACGATGGAGGAGTTTCTTGCGCGGCGACACGTCGCGGCGCTCGCCACCCACAACCGCGACGGCTCGATCCAGACAGCCGCGGTCTGGTACCTGCACGAGGGAGACTCGATCTACATTGCGACGCCCGGCGGATCGGTCAAGGCGCGCAACGTCAGGGAGCGGGGCAGCGCAAGCGTGATGGTCGATGGCACCTTGAAAAGTAATCCGCAGCGTCCGATCCTGGTTCGCGTAGGGCATGGATACGATGCTCACCGGTTTGGAGAGGGTAGTGAGGTGCGAATCGGGGGAATTAGCGTTCCTCATAGCCGTGGTGTGGTGGCACATTCGGATGGCGATGTTGTCATACACGCTTAAATGAGGGAAGAGGGCAAAATCCTGAAAGAGCATGCCTATGCCACGATTTTCTGATGGTATAAACTGGCTTGTTTTACCTTTGCTGCTTTCAACTAAAGTCTTGTCGTCCAAGCGAACAGTGCCCTCTGAAGGGGTGACGAAGCCAGCAAGCAGGCGAAGGGTTG
>CAJWOB010000191.1 GCA_913043885.1 uncultured Spirochaetaceae bacterium
TTTGCCAGGATCAAGCTGAGTGACAAGTCCGAGCTTGATGCTCTCATGGACGAGGCTGCCTACAAAGAATTCTGCGAAGGGCTCTAGGTTTTGCATCCTGCAAGCATTTATCAGATGGACGGCACGGACTCGGTGTGTGCGCACATCCGACTGCATCCGTTTGCGATGCTTGCTGTGAATGCCAGTGCGAGCCCGATCATTGCGATGGTGCCATTGGTTCTGAACTCTGAGGAAGATTGCCTTATTGGCCACGTTTCAAGGCGCAATCCGCTAGCTTCTTTGAAAGAGCAGGACCTGGCCGCAACGGCTGTGTTTCAGGGGCCGCATGCCTACATTTCACCGAGCTGGTATCCCTCCAAGGATATTGATGGACGAGCCGTTCCGACATGGAATTACATCGCCGCTGAGGTGCGTGGTGTGCTGCGGATCGAGCGGGATCGCGCAGATCGCATATTCGGCGACCGAGAGCTGGTCGTCGTCATTGCGGTCGAGATAGCCCCAGGTCATGTTCTGGCGCAGGCGCATGTTGGTCTCGCCATCGCGTTCCTGCTGCGCGGCGACCCGCCGCTGCTGATCTACACGTTCATCCTGGGCGCCGGATTGGTCAGCGGCTTTCTGGCTTCGATCTATCTCTTGCGCCTCCCGGAACCACCGGCAACGGCCGGGCCCAAGGCGCCCGGCGGCCAGGCGACCGGCACCTTCCTGATCAACCTACGCGGCGCCCTCAAGCGCAGCGGATTCCGCAACTTCATCATCGTGCTGGCGGTCGCCTTCGGCGCCACCGCTGCGGCACAGCCCTTCCTGGTGGTGTTGTTCAAGCAGCTGTACGGACAGGCCGACCGCGTGGTCGCACTGCTGCTGGTGGTCGGCTCGGTGGGCGCCATCATCATGGCACTGCTGTCAGGCCTGGCGGTGGACAAGCTGGGGGCCAAACCGCTGATCGGCATCTTCGCCGGCGTCATCACCATCACCCTGATTCCGGTGGCCATAGCACCTGGCATGGCCGGTGAGACCGCCGTGTTGGTGTTCGGCAGCATCATCTTCTTGCTGTTCACGCTCGGCATCAGTGGCATCGGCAGCTCCACCAACATCTACTTCTTCTCGATTATTCGCGACAGCGAACGCCTCGACATGAGCGTGGTGTTCTTCCTGGTGACCGGTGCCGCAGCGTCGCTCGGCTCCCTGGCCGGCGGTGCACTGCTGCAGTGGCTGCAGGATGCGTTCGGCAGCGCGGCGGCATTTCGCATCTACTTCGGCGTTATGACGCTGGCATCTGCCGCCATCGTGCCGCTCGCGCGGCGGCTGGAGACGCTGGGCTCCTACGGCGTGCGCGACTCGCTTTCAGTGTTCTTCTCGCTCCGCGACCTGCGCACCCTCGGGCTCCTCAATCGACTGAGCAGACTCAAGGACGCGAGCGCCGAGCAATCGGTGATCGCCCAGATCGGCGCGACCAAGTCCGGGGTGTCGCGTCGCGATCTGTTGAAGAAGCTGCATTCACCCCGTTTCGCGGTTCGATTCGAGGCACTCACTGCCCTGCGTCACACCCGACCCCACGCCGAGGTGGACGAAGCACTGCTCAGCGAGCTGCGCGGCCACACCTACACCACCGCCTACCTGGCGGCCGACATCGCCGGCAGCCGCGGCGTGAAGGCGGCGATTCCGCTGCTGCGCGAGTCCCTCGAGTCGCGGGACCATTTTCTGGTTGCCAAGAGCATGGTTGCCCTCGCCAAGCTCGGTGACAGTGACAGCACGAAGACGATCGAGCGCATCGTCGCCGACACGCGCAACCCGCTGGTGATCATCCACGGCGCGACCGCACTCGAAGTGCTGGGCGAGGTAAGCTCCGTGCCGATCCTGATCTCTCGCCTCGAGCGTCGCATCGCGCCCTACGTCCGCGACGAGTTGATCCTGGCGGTGGCGGGCATCGTCGGCATCTCGGAGTACTTCTACCGCGTGTACACGGTGTTCCTTGCCAAGGGCAGCGACGGTATCGCGGAGCTCGCCGGTCTCGCCGCCAGCCGCAAAGACGTGGACCAGATCGAGGAGATGCTCGACCACTTCTCCAGCGACCGGCCCCGCTTCGTCGAGCTGGCACTGCAGCTGCTAGGCGGCCTGAAGGTGAAGAAGGGCCGCCACGACCTCACCACCGACTTCGTTGCGGCCCTCGAGGACGAGCGGCTGATACCACTCGACCGCCTCCGCTTCCTGGTCGCGGCGGTAATCGTGTGGTTCTCGCCGCATGCCACCCCGCGGAGATCGCGATAGCCCCGTCCGGTGCGCGCTCACTGCGTGGAGCCGCCTACCGTGTGCGGCCGCTCGCCGCGCGTCGCCGCCCACGCCGTTGACCCGGTCGCAGGGCCGCCCTATGGTGGCGACACGCATGGTGGCGCGCGTGCGACGCAACGTGCTGTCCCCCGCGGCGGCGCTGCTGGCATTTGTGCTGGCCTCCGGTGGCTGCTCAATCGAGCAGTGGGCGCTGCGCCAGGTCTCCGGGATGCTCACCGGGGACAGCGGCATCGGTGGCACCGTGTTCACCGGCGAAGAGGACCCGCAGCTGGTGGCGGAGTCGCTCCCCCTCACCATGAAGCTGCACGAGGCGCTGCTGGAGTCCGACTCCGGCAACGCTGCACTGTGGATGGCCACGGGGCGCCTGTTCGCCACCTACGCCAACGCCTTCGTGCAGGGCCCCGCAGAGGAGCTACCCAATACCGAGTTCGTCGCCCGCGGCGAGCAGCTGGAACGGGCCAAACGGCTCTACCTTCGCGGGCGCGAGCTCATCCTCACCGGGTTCGAAATCGAGCACCCGGGCATCAGCGAGGAACTGCTGACGGGGGACTACGCGCTGGCGCTGGAAGGCCTCGACGCCGAGTTGGCCGACTACGTCTACTGGACCGCGGCCTCGTGGCTCGGTGCGTTCTCTACCGATCAGTTCGACTTCGAGCTGCTACTCACGCTGGAACGCCCCATCGCGATGCTGGAGCTGGTCAACGAGTGGGCCCCGGACTACGACCACGGCAGCGTCCACGAGATCCTCATCTCCACCTACGGCGGTCTGCCAACGGAGCTCGGCGGTAGCCGGGAGCGAGCCCGGGAACACTTCGCCCGGGCCGTAGAGCTGTCCCAGGGCAAGAAGACGAGCCCCTATCTCGCGCTGGCCACGGCGGTGGCCGTGCCGGAGCAGAATCGCGAGGAGTTCCAGGCGTTGCTGCAGACGGCTCTCGCGATCGAGCTCGACGTCGACGAGTTCCGCCTGCTCAACGTCCTCGGCCAGCGCCGCGCGCGCTGGCTACTCGACCACCAGGAGGACTTCTTCCTATGACGCCTCACCCACGCACACACACCGATGGAAGCAGGCCTGTGACTCGCGCCCGGGCGCGCCAGTTCGGCAGATGCCGGCCCGGCGTAATAGCGGGGGCGCTGTTGATCGGTGCCGCCGCGTTGCTTCCCGCGCAGGTCGTCAAGCTCGGCAGCATTACGCCACTCGGATCGCCATGGGACGACGCCCTGCGGGAGCTCAGCGGTGAGTGGTCACGGTTGTCCGGCGGTGCAGTCGAGCTCAAGATCTTCAGTGGCGGGGTGGTCGGTGACGAGCCCGACATGGTGCGCAAGATGCGGATCGGCCAGTTGGGCGCCGCGGTGCTCACCGCCAACACCATCAACAGCATCTACAACGGCATCCTCTCGGTCGCCGAGCCGCTGCTCACCAGCTCCGACGAGGAGTTCAGCTACCTGTTCAGTGAGATGCAGTCCCACTTCGAAGAGCAGTTGCGGGAGCGCGGCTTCACCGTGCTGATGTGGGCCGAAGCCGGCTGGATCTACTTCTTCTCCCGCGAGCCGGTGCTCACCCTCGACGATCTCCGCGACCAGCGCATGTGGGTGTGGGACGCGCAGACGGTGCAGGTTCCCACTTGGCAACGGGCCGGGTTCCAGGTGGTGGTGTTGCCCTCCAACGAGGTGCTGACCGGGCTGCAGAGCGGCATGATCGACGCGTTCGGCACCAGTCCGCTGGCCGCTGCGTCGCTGCAGTGGTTCGGGGTGGCGCGCCACATGAGCGAGCTCCGCTTCGCTCCATTGTTTGGCACGGTCGTGATCAGCAACCGGGTGTGGGACCGCATACCCCAGCGCCTGCAGCCGCAGCTGCTGGCAGCCGCGCGCCGCATCGGGGAGGGTATAACCGATCAGGGCCGCGCCGCCGACGCGGAGGCGATTCGAGTCATGACGCAGTTCGGGCTTACCGTGCACCCCGCCTCCGACGAGCTGCACCAGTCCTGGCAGCAGTTGGTCGACGAGCGCTTCGGTGGTCTCATTGGCACGCTAATCGACCCTGACGCCTACGCAATGGCCACCGACATCTTGAAGCGATACCGAGCCGCTACGGCGGCCAACAACTGATCAGCTGAGCGACCCGTCCACGCCCGACAGCGGCAGGCCAGCGCGGCCCCGCCGCCTCGGCGCCGCCCTACGAGCGCTCGCGCTCATGGAGAACGGCGTAGCGGCCACGGCGCTGCTGGCCCTCGCCGCGATTCCGGTTGTCGAGGTGGTGCTGCGCGAGATCTTGGCTGCCCCGGGAGTGGCGGCGGGATCCGACTACATCCGCCACCTCACCCTCTGGGTAGCGCTGGCCGCCGGCGTGCTGACCACCCGCAGCGGCGCCCACCTCTCGATCAGCAGCGGCCTCCGCGAGCTGGGCCTTATCCCACCACGGGTGCGCCCGTGGTTGCACGTCGCCTCCCACTCCGTGTCGGTGGCGGTATGTACGTCTCTGGCGGTCGCCTCGTTTTCGCTCTGGTTGCTGGCGTTCCGCGGCGGCAAGATCGGCTTCGTCCCGATTGAGCTGGCCACAGCCGCCCTGCCGTTCGGGTTCCTGGCCATGACCGCCCGCTTCGTCTGGAGCGCGCTGCAGCCAGAGGCGCAGCAGACAACCATTGCCGGTGCGCCACTGGTGACCGCTGCAGCTTCCGCGACACCGGCATCGGCGGCCACTTCCACCGCCGGATCGCGCTCGCTGCGCACGGTGCTGGTGTTGGCTGGGATTCCCCTCGGCCTGCTGCTCAGCAGCAGCGCGTTGGTTGGTGCGTTTGGCGGCTACGGCCCGGAGGTGGGGCTAGTGCGCGGTGTTACCGCGGTAGTCACCGCGCTGCGGACGCCGCTCACCATCCTGATTCTGGCCTCGACATTTGCCGGAACACCGATCTTCGTCGTCATCAGTGGCTTCGCCCTGCTGCAGTTCGTGGCCACCAGCGGGTTCCTCGAAGCAGTGGGCAACGAGGCCTACGTCATGCTGACCCAGCCACTGGTGCCGGCGCTGCCCCTGTTCACGTTCGCCGGCTTCGTGCTCTCGGAGAGCCGTGCCGGCGAGCGGCTGATCCGCGTCTTCCGGGTGTTCTTCGGCTGGTTCCGCGGTGGCCTGGCAGTGATGGTGGTCCTACTGTGCGCCTTCTTCACCACCTTCACCGGCGCCTCCGGCGTCACCATCCTAGCCCTCGGCGGCGTGCTGGTTTACATGCTGCGGGAGAACGGCTTCCGGCCGCGTTTTGCCATGGGCCTGCTGACGGCGGCCGGCAGCATCGGTCTCCTCTTCCCCCCCGCGCTGCCGGTGATCATGTACGGCGTGACCGCGCAGATCGATATCCGCCAGCTGTTTGTGGGCGGATTCCTGCCGGGGCTGCTGATGGTGATAACACTGGCGGTGTACGGCGTGATCCGCGCGCCGCGGCGGGGCCCGCTGCA
>CAJWOB010000192.1 GCA_913043885.1 uncultured Spirochaetaceae bacterium
AAGTCGAGGCCCGCCTCGAATGCGTAGTCGAGCACCTGGCGGCTGGTGTCTTCGTCGATCTCGCGACCGAGCGTGGTGGTTCCGAGACCGAGTCGGGGGATGGTCTTGCCGGTTCGGCCGAGAGCTGTCTGAGGTAGGATTGGCACGGCGGCACCCTATCATCGGGCTGCTGCCGTCGTCTCCGGCTGCGGCCCCCCCCCACGCCGCCGCCTCTTGGCAGGAGGCCGCATAGTGTCCGTCTCCGAACCTCACCGGCACTCGATGCGCGGTCCCCGATGCTCTATCCGTATACCGTGCGGATAGCGGTGAGTGGACGCGACGCGCCTTATGCGACCTCTATGCGGATAGGGCGCGTCGCTTCCGCTCCCAGGCCACGGCCAAGGCGACAAGGCCGAGTCGGGTGTCCGTAAGAGCGGAGTTGTGAGACGCCACACAAGCCCCGCCAACACGGCACCGGCTTCGCCGCGGGCTCTGTGCCGCCAACGGGGCCCGCTTGGCGCGAGGCCGGCCAGCCAAGGGCACCCTGTTTGCCGCTGACCGCCACGGTGCAAGCTGGGCTCGTGTTGCATTGACCTTGCAGCCCGTCCGCAGAGCACCCGCTTAGCGGTGACCGCCAGGCTCGGCCGCTTGCCCACGCGTCCGCGAACGATGAAGATACCCGACCTGCGGACGCTGGGCGGCGGCCGCGGCTCACGCCTATTATGGAGAAGACCTGCGGCTTTGTACGCGCCAACGATGGCGTTCGCCTGTATTACGAGGAGGCCGGCACCGGTAAGCCCATCGTCCTGATCCATGGCGGTGGCCTGAGCATGGACTGGTGGCGCCGCAACTTCGTGCCACTGGCCGCCGAGTTCCACGTGGTGGCGGCCGACACGCGGGGCTGTGGCCGCTCGGACGAGTGCGACTGGGGCCACCGCACCGCTCGCTACGCCATGGACGTGCGCGAGATCGTGCACACCCTCGGGCTCCACGACGTTACGCTGGTGGGCTGGTCGATCGGTGCACGCACGGTGTGGAGCTACCTGGAGCTATTCGGCGACGAGCGGCTGCGCGGCGTGGTGCTGGTTGACGAAACCGTGCAGTGGGATGTCCACACGCCTCCCGACGAGGGTGAGAATCCGCCGCGGCAGCCCGACGAGAGCCACGACGACTACCGCCGCCGTCAGATGCGCATGATGTTTGGTCGCGACCACCGGGACCTGAGCGAAGAAGAGCTGGCCTGGATGGTTGCGTCTGGCGGCAAGCCCGATCAGCCGGGGAGGCACACGCTGGGCGGAGACTACAAGGGGCAGGACTGGCGGCCGCTGTGCCCACATATCAAGGTGCCGACCCTAATCACCACTGGCGAGGAGAGCGGTGCCCGCATCGGCATGGAATACGCAGCCGAGCACACCCCTGGCGCGCGCCTGGAGGTGTTCCCCGGGTGCGGCCACGGCCTGTTCTATGAGGACGCCGACCGCTTCAACCGGACGGTGGCCGACTTCGTACGCGGCGAGGACCGCACCGACACATGAGCACAGACGACAAGCGTTTCTACATCACCACCCCGATCTACTACGTGAACGACAAGCCCCACCTCGGCCACGCCTACACCACCGTGGTGTCGGACTTCCTGGCGCGCTGGCATCGCGGTGACGGCTTTGCCACCTACTTCCTTACCGGCACCGACGAGCACGGCGAGAAGATCTGGGAGGCCGCACAGGCGGCGGGGGTCGACGCTCAGACCTTCACGGATCAGATAAGCCACCGCTTCCGCGACGCGTGGCAGCGGCTAGGCGTGCAGATCGACGATTACATCCGCACCACCGAGGACCGGCACAAGAGCGTAGTGAGCGCCTTCTGGCAGCAGCTCCACGACGGCGGCGACATCTACAAGGCCGAGTACGAGGGGCTCTACTCGATCGGCCAGGAGCGGTTCGTTACGGAGAAGGAACTGGTGGACGGCAAGCTGCCGATCGACTCAGACCCGCCGGTGCATCGCAAGGAGGAGAACTACTTCTTCCGCATGGAGAAGTACCGGCCGTGGTTGATCGAGCACATCGAGAGCCACCCCGACTTCATCCACCCGGCGGGGTTTCGCAACGAGGTGCTGGCCATTCTGCGCGAGCCAATCGGAGATCTATCGATCTCCCGTCCTCGCGACCGGGTGCCCTGGGGCATCCCGATCCCGTGGGACAAGGATCACGTCACCTACGTCTGGTCCGACGCGCTGCTCAACTACATCTCCGCGCTGGGATATCCCGACGGCGATCTGTACGGCCAGTTCTGGCCGGGGGTGTGGCACATGATCGGCAAGGACATCCTCCGCCAGCATGCGGTGTTCTGGCCGACCATGTTGCACGCGGCCGGGGTGCCGGTGTTCGAGCGGCTGCTGGTTGGCGGCTACCTGTCCGGCGACGATGGCCGCAAGATGAGCAAGTCGTTTGGCAACGTGCTGGACCCGTTCGAGCTGGCCGAGACGTTCGGCGAGGACCCGGTCCGCTACTACCTGCTGCGCGAGCTGCCCTACGGCAACGACGGGGGTGTGGGCACCACCGGCCTCGCCAAGCGCTACAACGCCGATCTTGCCAACGACCTGGGCAATCTTCTGTCGCGGGCGCGCAAGTTGATCCTTGGCGGGCTGAAGGGCGTGCTGGCAGCGCCGGTGCAGACCGACGCCGACCGCGAGCTCATCGCTGCCGGTGAGGGCCTGCTCGCGGCGATGCGGGCCCAGGTGCGCGCCGTCCGCATCGACAGCGCACTCGAAGAAGCACTGCAGTTCGTGCGCGCGCTCAACCGCTACTTCGACAGCGAGGAGCCCTGGAAGCTGGCCCGCGATCCGAGCGGTGCGAAGCGGCTCGGCACCGTGCTGTACAACGTGGTCGAGGGGCTGCGCATCGTCGCCACGCTGCTGGAGCCGGCCATGCCGGCCAAGTGCCAGGCAATCCGCACCGCCCTGGCCCTGCCGGATTCGGACTTCCTGAGCACGCAGTCCTGGGGTGGCACCCAGGTAGACACCGAGGTGCCAAAGAAGGCAGAGCAACTTTTTCCGCGGGCACAAGCAGCGCCCGCTGAGTCAGCTGCCGCTCCGAAGGAGGAAGCCGTGGGTGAATCTGACGGTACCATCAGCATCGACGAGTTCGCCAAGGTGCAGTTCCGCGTAGCCGAGGTGACGGCAGCCGAGCTGGTACCGAAGACCGACCGCCTGTTGAAGCTGACCCTGCAAGTGGGCGACGAGGAGCGAACCGTGGTGAGCGGCATCGCCGAGCACTACCAGCCCGAGGACCTGGTGGGACGCCGCCTGGTCGTGGTGGCCAATCTCGCCCCCGCCAAGCTGCGCGGCATCGAGTCGCGGGGAATGATACTGGCTGCCGAGGACGACGACGGTAAGCTCGCCGTGGTGGAGCTGCCGGAAGGGTTCACGTCAGGAGCCGTGGTGCGATGATCCGTCGGCAGGCGACTGCGGCCGCCATGACCCTGCTCATGGCGACCGGTGGCAGCGCCTGCGGCGGTCTGTTCTGCCAGAACACGCCGGTGGACCAGGCGGCCGAGCGCATCATCTTCACCATCAATCCCAACCGCACCATCACCGCCTACGTGCAGATCAACTACACCGGCTCTGCCCCGGACTTCTCCTGGGTGGTGCCGGTGCCCGATGTGCCCACGGTCGATGTCGCCGAGATCGACAGCTTCGACGAGCTCAGCAGCCTGACCCGTCCGGTGTTCGTGCCGCCCCGCGAGCCGCTCTGTGCGCGGGTGCGTGAGCTCGATCGCGACTTCGAGTCGCTGCGCTTCTCTTCGGTAGCGGCCGAGTCCGTGGTGGAGGTGTTGGCACAGGGTACCGCCGGGCCGTACGGCTTCGAGGTGGTGCGCTCCGATGATCCCGACGCGCTCATCGACTGGCTCAACGAGCACCGCTACCGGATAACGCCACCCATGGAGCCGCTGGTGCATGCGTATACCGCGGAAGGCTCACTGTTCCTGGCAATGCGACTGCAGGAAGCGGAAGGGGCGAGCACGCAGGACATCCAACCGGTAGTAATGACCTACGCCGGAACCGTGCCGACGATCCCGATTCGCCTGACCGCGGTGGCGGCCACCCCAGACATGAGTGTGCTCACCTGGGTGTTCGCGGATTCGCAGGTGGCGCCGGGCAACTACGCCAACCCGATTATCGACGAGCGCAACCTGCGCAACGCGCCTTTCCAGTCCAGCGGCACCAACTACCTACAGCTGGTCGACATGACGGTCGACCTGTTCGGCGGCCAGGCGCTGGTTACCGAGTACGCCCAGGCAACCGACACTTTCCTGATCGACAGCCAGCCCGGCGACCCTCTCGTGGTCCACCTGGCGCGCAAGTACGACTACGTCACCCGCTTGTTCGGGCGCATGTCGCCGGGGGAGATGAGCCTCGATCCGACGTTCGTGCCGGTGCCGGACCGGCCCAACGTCTCCAACGTCCGCGATCTCAGCCGCATGAATCCGCGTGTCTACTGGGGCTGCACGGAGAAGCCGATTCGCATCGGCTAGGCGCTGGTAGGCGCGCTGGCGGGCGTCAGCAGAAGCGCAGCGCCATCAAGGCGTAGACCTGCGCCACCCGCAGCAGCTCATCGAGCGGCGCGCGCTCTTCCACGGTGTGCGCGCCGGTGGCTACCGGGCCGTGGGTGAGCACTGGGATGCCGGCTGCATGTGCGAGCCGATTGCCATCGTCGCCGAACGGCTTGACCCCGGTTGGCAGCTCTCGGCCGGTGACGTCGGCGTAGGTCCCGAGCAGCAGACCTACCAGCTCGTGGTCGGCTCCTATCTGGAACGCCTCCATCCGCATCTGCACCTGCACCGCCGCCTCGACGCCGTGGTCGGCGCCAACGGATCTGGCGATCCGCTCCAGGGCTGCAATCGCCGAATCCTGATCCCCCGGCGTCACCCAGCGGCGCGTCCCCTCCAGCGCTGCCTCCGGCGACGCCTGGTTGTACATCTCACCGGCATGCATCTGGCCAACGAACACGGTGTCACGGGCGGCCCGCTCCACGTCGCCAGCTCCAGCGCTCAGCTCCTCGTCCAGTTGTCGTAGGCGACCGGCGGCGTCGGCGAGCGCCAGGAGCACGTCTGGCCGCTCCTCTCTGAACACCTCGTGCACCGCGCCACCAGGCCGCGCCAGCTCGAGCCGAAACACCGCCATACCCCGGCCCGCGAGCGGCAGCTGGTCGCCCAGATACTCGGGAATGAGTGCCGCATCGCCGACGTAGCCGTCGCGAGCGAGTGCCAGCAGCTGCCGGCCGTCGCCGCTCGGTGCCTCGTGGTGGTCGTGGGCGGTCAGCAGCACCCCACCTCGGGGCAGGCCGCCGCTGTCCTGCAACGCCCGCATCGCCTCGACCGCAGCAGCAAGCCCGCCCTTCATATCCGCAGCGCCGGAGCCGGTCAGCACGCCGTCCGCCACCGTCGGGGGCACGAACGGCAGCTGCTCGACGGTGTCCAGGTGGCCGTCGAACTGCAGCACCCGTCCGCCGGGATCGGTCGCGCCAGCTGCAGCTGCAGCGGCAGCGGTGATACGCGCCACCACCGCTGGGCTCTCCGGCCAGTCGGCCACCGGCCGCTCCACGGCGAAGCCGGCTTCGGTCGCTACTCTCTCCAGCTCGTCGGCGGCCGCCGCCGTGTGGC
>CAJWOB010000193.1 GCA_913043885.1 uncultured Spirochaetaceae bacterium
CGTACCTCGAGCTGGCCAAGTACCTGCGCATGGCCGACCCCACACACCAGCACGCCAACGAGACCTTCGAGCGGCTCGGCTACATCGACGTCCAGCACCTGGCCCCGCGCATCGAGGCCGAGATCCTCATGGGAGTCGGTCTGATGGACGAGGTGTGCCCGCCATCGACGCAGTTCGCCGCCTACAACAAGATCACCGCACCCAAGCGGATGGAGATCTACCCCGACTTCGAGCACGAAGCCCTGCCCGGCTTCGACGATACCGTGCTCGAATTCATGCTGGGGCTGTGACCCAGCGGGATCTACCTTGACAGCAGGGGGGCGCGTTGCTACAACGCGTTTTCAGCTGGGCGGAGGGCGCCCGACTTGCGCCTGCGCTAGTCCGCGACCGCAGTCGTCTGCGACTCGCTTCCCAGGGGAGATTCCCGAGTGGTCAAAGGGGGCAGACTGTAAATCTGTTGGCACCGCCTTCGCAGGTTCGAATCCTGCTCTCCCCAATCCTTCTCCGGCTCCACAGCGGCTGACGGCACGTCACGATGGAGCTATCCGATCTCACGACGTCGCCGTTCTACGCCGACGGCCTGCGCTTCGACTGCACCCGCTGCCAGCGGTGCTGCCGTATCGAACCCGGGTTTGTGTTCCTGTCACGGCAGGACCTCGCTCGGCTCGCCACTCATCTGGGGGTGAGCGAGGCAGAAGTGGAGAGCGAGTACTGCCGCAGCGTCGATGCCGGCGGCGTGCCACGCCTGAGTCTGAAGGAGCAGGCGAACTACGACTGCGTGTTCTGGCGCGACGCCGGCTGCAGCGTCTACGAGGCCCGGCCCACCCAGTGTCAGAGCTTTCCGTTCTGGAGTGCCAACGTGGAGAGCGCCGACGGCTGGCAGGCAGTCGGGGAATCCTGTCCCGGCGTGGACCGCGGCCCGCTCCGCTCCGCCATGGAGATCGCCTACTGGCTGCGCCGTCGCGAGGCGGAGCCCTTTACGGCCCCCGGGCGTGCACCCGGTGGCGCAACTGGTCCCGCCCGCCGGTGACCGAGCCATGACGGTGACCTTCTGGGGAGTGCGCGGGTCGATACCCACTCCGCTTACGCCAAAGCAGCTGCGAAGCCGCATCGCCGCTGTGGTACAGCGGGTAACCCCCAGCGACATCGCGAGTCAGGAAGCTCGAGAGCGGTTTCTGACCCGCCTGCCGCCCTACCTGTTCGGGTCGGTTGGCGGCAACACCACCTGCGTCGAGATCCGTACCGACGACGGCCAGATCATCATCATCGACGCCGGGTCGGGTATCCGGGAGCTGGGCGTCGACCTGGCCAATCGCGGCGACACCAGCACGGCGTTTCCCATCCTGATTACCCACTTCCACTGGGATCATCTGCAGGGCCTGCCGTTCTTTCGGCACGCTTACATCCCCGGCAACAGCATTACTTTCTATAGCCCTGTCCGAGGCTACGCGGAGAACGTACGCCACCAGATGCAGCCGCCCTTCTTTCCGGTGGATATGAGCGCGATGAATGCCGCGCTGGAGTTCGTCGAATTGCAGGGCGCGACGCTGCGTCTGGCCGGGGTGGACGTCAGCTGGCGGAAGATGAATCACCCGGGCGGGTCGTACGCGTACCGCTTCGCCCAGGGCGGCAAGAGCTTCATCTTCGCGACCGATGCGGAGATAAACGAAGCGGACTTCGAGAAGAGCGAGGCCAACACCCGTTTCTTCGCGGACACCGATCTACTGATTCTGGACGCCCAGTACACGCTCGGTGAGGCAATAGAGAAGTATGACTGGGGCCATACCTCCCCCAGCATGGCGGTGGACTTCGCCGGCGTATGGAAGGCGAAGCGATTGGCCCTGTTCCACCACGAGCCACTCTACGAGGACAAGAAGATCTACCGTCTCCTGCGCACCGCGCACTGGTACAAGCACCACCTGGAGACCGCCCAGCCGGAGGTGGTGCTGGCCCAGGAGGGCATGGTGCTGGGGGTGTGATGGATCGGCTAGGCGAGCAGCGACAACCCGACGCGCCCGCGTTCGCGATGCGGCTGGATGCGGACGAGTTGGTAGCCCTCTTCCGCCTCCTGTCGGCGGGCGAGGTTCAGCTGCCCACCGCGCTGCGCCGCCTCGAACGGGAGGTGGAGCGGGAGATTTATCAGCGCTTCACCATCGAGGAGCTGGAGCAGCTCCGCGCCGGCGATAGCTAACACACTTCGCTCCAGGAATCCTCATCGCCCGACGCCCCCGCGGGTGGAGCCGCGTGGTACATTGAGGCAGGCATACGAGTCGCAGCGGACGACACCCAGCAACCTCATGGCTGGAGGAGATACCGAATGAAACGTCTTGCCAGTTGTGCCTGCGGAATCCTGACCGTCGCAGCGAGCGCCGTGGGGCAGTACAGCCCGCCCGCCGGCGCTGGCGATATCCTCGACTACTTCTCCCCCCAACTGTTGGCGGGTGGGCCGCGGATGACGTCGGCCCAATCGCCGGTGAGCGACGCGCTCAACCCGGCCGCCTCGGCGGCCGTGCAGAGAGGCAAGCTCGACCTCAGCTACATCGGTATCGCCGACTTCGCCGGCACCGAGCAGGGGCTCGGCAGCGCCATCAACCTCGGCGTTACGATTCCCACCCGCGCCGGGGTGCTGGCTGCCAGCGCTCACTACGCCGCCTCTGGCTTCACCGCCCTCAACATTGGGCCGCTGGCCTCGCTATATGCTTCCTTCGCCAAGGACATCTTTCCCAACTTCTATGTCGGTGCCGGCTTGCAGACGCAGCTCGGCGGCATTGATGGCACGTTCGCGTGGGGTCTGGCCGCCGACCTGGGCGTGCTGCATCGCGTCGGCGATGTCGGCTTCCTGAGAGACCTACGCTGGGGCGCGGCAATTCGGGGGCTCGGCAAGGGCTTCCAGCCGACCGGCGCGACTGCCACCGCCTACCCCGCTGACTTCACCCCGGCGCTGGGCGCGGCCGCCCGGCTGATCGACACCGATGCGGTGACCCTTGCCACCTCGCTCGACCTGACCTTCCCCACCTTCAGCGACGTGCGGGCCGACATCGGCCTCGAGCTCGGCATTGCGGACGTATTCTTTCTGCGCGGCAGCGTGCCGCTCTCGGCGGTGGAGCTGACGCAGGGCTCGGCGCGTACGCCGATTACGTTTGGCGCTACGGTCAAGTTCCAGACCGACCTTCCCGAGGACACGCAGTTGCTGGGCATCGGCGAGCGCGGTTGGGCGCGCAGCGAGGTGCAGACCCACGCGCATGTTACGCCGATACGGGGCGATCTGTGGGCAACCGGCCTAGGTGCCAACATCTCTTTGGGCGTTATCGATCGCGAGCCGCCGGCGGTGGAGTTCGAGCCGGATCAGGTTCACTACCGATCGCCCAACTTCGACGGCGTTCAGGACGATCTGGATCTGCCGTTGGCGATTACCGACCGCCGCTACGTGATGGGCTATCGCCTGGTGATCGAGGACGACGCCGGTAACCAGGTGCGCGAGATTCGCAACAAGGATGATCGTCCCGAGAATCGTGGCTTCCAGAAGCTCATCGACCGGCTGCTGTACGTCGATACCGGCATTGCGGTCCCCGAGTCGGTACGATGGGACGGCACCGGCGACGACGGGGCGCCGGTGGCCGACGGCACCTACCGCTACTACCTGGAGGCGTGGGACGACAACGCCAACCTGGCCACCACCGCCACTTCCACGGTCGTAGTCGATACGACGCCACCGGCGGTGGACGCGGCCGCCACCGACCTGATCTTCTCGCCCAACGACGACGGCAATAAGGACACGCTGCCGATTGCGCAGAGCGGCTCGAGCGAGGATCGCTGGGAGGCGGAGGTCACCGCGCAGGACGGCACGGTTATTGCGACCTTTGCCTGGGCGGAGGCAAGCCCGCCCGCGTTCGAGTGGGATGGTCGGGCCACCGATGGAACCCTGGCGCCGGACGGCGTGTACCGCTACCGCATCGCCAGCGTCGACCGCGCCGGAAACCGCACCGAGACAGGCATTACCAACATCATCATCGACACCCAGGCTACCCCCATCTCGGTGAGTATCGACGACGGCGTGTTCTCACCCAACGGCGACGGCGAGCAGGACACGGTTACCTACACCCTCGCCGTGCCGGTGCGGCGTGGCGTGCAGAGATGGTCGTTCGCGCTCCGCAACGAGGCGGGAAGCACGGTTCGTACCTTCAGCGGTGGCGACGAGGTGCCAGACTTCCTCCGCTTCGACGGGCTCACCGACGCCGGCGCACCGGTAGGCGAGGGTAGCTACTCCGCCGAGTTGCGCCTCGAGTACGCCAACGGAAACCGACCGAGCGCTGAGCCACCGCTCGTAGAGGTGGATCTGACGACGCCGAGCGCGGCGGTGCGGGCCGACCTGACGCTGTTCTCGCCGAACGGCGACGGCAACAAGGACGTGGTTACCGTCTTCCAGGAGACGTCGGAAGAGGTGCTGTGGACGGCGACGATCCGCGACGCCGACGGCGTGGCGGTGCGCACCGACACCTGGCGCGGGCTGGTCGAGGGACGATTCGAGTGGGACGGTCGTGGCGAGGATGGCCTCCTCGTCGCCGACGGCAACTACCGCTACCAGCTGGTGGCAACCGATCGCGCCGGCAACACCGGGTTCTCCAACGCGGTGCAGGTCGGGCTGGACACGGCTGAGACTCCGGTGTTCCTCACCACCGACGCCACCCACTTCTCGCCGAACGGCGACGGCGATCTGGACCGCCTCGCCATCCTTCCGCGACTGCAGGAGACCGGCGGTATCGAGCGCTACTCGCTGTCCGTGTACGCCGGGCAGCCGCCGACGGTCGCCGACCCGCCGGTGCGCAGCCTTGCCGGGCGCGGCGGGGTCCCCCCCGAGGTGGTGTGGGATGGGCTGAGTGATTCGGGCGAGCGCGTCGCCGACGGCAGCTACTTCGCCACGCTGGACGTTCTGTACGACAAGGGCAACAACCCGGTGGTGAGCGGCGGGGCGTTTGAGCTGGATACCGTGTACCCAACGGCGACGGTTACCGCACCGTTCACGCTGTTCTCGCCGGATGGTGACGGCAAGAAGGACATGCTGGTCATCGAGCAGAGCTCGAGTGAAGAGACACTCTGGGAGGCGGCAATTGTCGATGCCGACGGTGAGCAGATTCGCTCGATCTTCTGGAAGGGGCGTCTGACCGACCTCGAATGGGACGGGAACGACGAGAATGGCAACGTCGTGGCCGACGGCGTGTACCGCTACGAGGTACGCAGTCGTGATGCGGCCGGCAACGAAGCAGCTGCCGTAGTTGACCGAATAAGCGTCGATAGCCGCCGCACACCGCTGTTCGCCACCGTGAGTGCCGACGGCTTCTCGCCGAACGGCGACGGTTTCCGCGACGAGCTCTCGATCCGGGTGGTGGCGCCGCTAAAGGACGGCCTGCAGAGCTGGCAGGTGAGGCTGCACCACGCCGAGCGCGGATTGCAGCGCACCTTCGAAGGAGAGGGAGCGCCACCGGAGCGGCTTGCCTGGGACGGACGGCGCGCCGGGGGCCGTCGCGCGCCGGACGGCGTC
>CAJWOB010000194.1 GCA_913043885.1 uncultured Spirochaetaceae bacterium
GTCCATCAGCTGCTCGTGGCGCTGCAGCGAGCCGGCGTGGTAGCAGGAGAGCTCCACCACCAGCGGCACACGTCCCGCGACTACTGATACCGCGTGCTGCAGCTGGCGTTCGATGACGGCCAGGTCGTTCTCCTCGCGAAACCAGATATGCATCTCGTCGAGGGCGCCGGCGTCGATCCAGTTGGCCCAGTTGGTGCCCTTGCGCAGGTAGCCGTCCGGCTCGGCGGCGATGACGGTGGCGCTGAACACGGCGCTAGGGTCGGTGGCGGCGATCGCCGCCTTGGCCTCCACCAGCAGCGGCGTCACGATGCTGGCCCGGAACTGCAGCCACTCCGGATCGTCGGCCGGCAGGGCAAAGGGGTCGCCGCCGTGCTCTGCCTTGAACTGCTCCACCAGTGGTTCGTCGTAGCCACAGCGCAGCAGCTGGGTCGCGTCCTCGGCGCCGTCGGTGTACTCCACCTGCACGCCGCTTCCCTGCGACTCGGTGAGGGCGGCGACCCAACTGGCGATCTGGTCCTCCCTGACCTCCTGGTGAAGTGGTGACAGGCACAGCCGCTTCGAGTAGTCGAGGGTGGTGCCGCCGTCCCGCGTCTTGCTCCAGTACTCGGGGTGCGCCTCGGCGAAGGCGTCGACGCTCGGCTCGCCCATCACCGGACCGGTGTAGATGGGGCGATGCTCGTCCAGCTTGCGGCGCGCCTCCGGAGTGGCAGAGTCGAAGGAGATGTAGTTGACCGACCAGGTGTAGCCGACGCTGCGAGCACCATGAGTGGGGTAGGGCGATGCGCCGACGTAGGGGTGCACCTGCATGCCCGCGTCCTGCGCCTGGCTGACGACCTCGGGATCGCGGGGTCCTATGAGGCGGGTGACGCCGGCATCGCGGGCCTTGGCGATGTAGTAGGCAGCGGACTCTTTTTCGATGATTCCCCAGAGGGGCAGCAGCTCAGGCATCGGCCTATTGTACCCGGGGGGCCGCGGTGCGCCGGGCGGCGCGCGCCACGTCCTCAGGCATCGATCGTGTCGTCCGGCGATGGCCCGCCGACCCCGCCCGGCACAGCGCTATGCCTCGATGGTGTCATTTGGCGGTGGCCCACCGCCCGCCAGCCAGAGCATCCACTCGACCGACGCCTCGAACCCCGCGGCGCGACTGTGGCGGTGGGAGATTCCGGCCATCTTGATGTAGCGCACCGCGCTACCGCTGGAACGTAGTGCGGCGACGAAGTCGGTCTGCGAGCCGGTGCGGGCGATCCAGTCCTCGGTGCCCTGCAGGATGAGACCGGGAACACCATGGCCGGTCAGGCCGGTGTTGTTCTCCGCGATCCTGGTGGCCAGCGCCGGGAAGCGCTCCGACAGCGTCCCGCCAAACAGCGCTGCGCGGAACTCCGGCCGGAACAGTCCCGCCGCCTCCCACGGGAAGTGCCGCTGGAATGTATCCACACACATGCGCGCCACCACGTCGTCGAGGTCGCCCGAGTACTCATCGCGCAGATAGCGGGATGGGTCGATCTCCTCCGATCCGTACAGCTGCTGGTAGGTGTACATGATGTAGGGCGCGTAGGGTGGACCCTCGCGAAACAGCCGGGCGACGTCGTTGGTGGTGCCAATTCCGATCGCCCCGACAAGCGGCACCTCCGGGGCGTAATCCTGTAGCAGGTCCGCGGCCGCGAAGGCGGCGTGGCCCCCCTGCGAGTAGCCATTGGTGAACACCTGCCGCGCTGGCCGCGCTGGCCGCGCGTTGCCGGCGTCGGTCTCGAAGAACTGGAAGGCGGCCCGCGCGGCGTCCAGCATGGCGTAGCCCTCGGCCAGCTTGCTGAAGTAGCGCTGCGGCCGCGCCTCGTCGTTGAAACCCAGGTAGTCGGGGAAGATGGTGATGAAGCCGCGGCTGGCATAGGCCAGCATGTTGGCGCGATAGTAGCCCCAGCGGACCAGATGCGGCTGCTCGCGAGATGGTGCGCAGTGATCGCCGATGCCGGTGGTGCCGGAGCCGAACACCATAATCGGCAGCGACCGGCGGGTGTCCGGAATCGGGACGAACAGCTGGGCGTAGACGGTAGCGTCGCTACCGTCGGCGTCGGTGGAGCGGAACCGTAGGCGGAAGGTGGCCACCGGTAGGGCCGGCTCCGGGTCGGGGAACCCCTCGAACAGCAGCGTCGCCTCGCGGCGGATCTGATCGGGGGAGAACAGCGCCCCCTCCTGCACGTCGAGAATCTGCCCCGGCGCCAGGCTCCAGCCGGCGGCCGCGACCGTCGCGAGCATAAGGGGCGCCAGCGCGCGTCGCCGGTGCACGCGGCACGCTATCACAGCCGCACGTCCACACCCCAGGCAGACGCGTGGCGCCCGGCTTCCTGCATCCAGGCGAGGGCCTGCTGGAAGCCGACCTGGCGGGTGTCGTGGCGACCCCCGGCGAACACGACGTAGCGGACGCTGCTGCCGGCTGCCCGCAGCTGCTCGACGAAGCGATCCTGGCTCGACTTGGCGATGACGATGTCGTCGGTGCCCTGCAGGATCAGCGCCGGCACCCCGTGGCCGGCCAGGCCGGGGCTGTTGGCGGCCATCAGCGCGGCGATCGTCGGGTAGGCGGCGGCGTCGTCCTGCCGCAGTGCCTGCAGGAAATCGGCGGAGAACATGTCGGCGGCCGACCAGGAGTAGTGGTTCTGCATCGCGCCGATGCAGTTGTGGGTGACGTCGTGGGTGAGGGTATCCAGCCACTGTTGCTTGAGAATGACGGTGGGATCGAAGCGGTCCGCCCCGTAGATCTGGGCGTAGCTGTAGATCAGCATCGGCGCGGCGACCGTGAACTCGCGGAGCAGGGTGGCGACGTCCCGGGTCGGTCCGTAGCCGATCACCCCGCTGATGGCCAGATCCGGAGCTATAGAGGCCCGGGTATCGGCGGCGGCGAACATGGCGTGGCCACCCTGGCTATAGCCGCCGAGGAACACGCGGCGCGGTGGCGCGGTGCCATGGCGGGTATGCAGCAGATGACCGGCGGCGCGGATGCCGTTCAGCACCATCTGCGCCTCGGTTTCGGTATGGAAGTAGCTCTGCAGCCGCTCCGGGTCGCCGAATCCGGGGTAGTCGGGGAGCATGGAGACCACGCCCTGGCCGGAAAAGGCCAGGGCGTGTGAGCGATAGCGGCCCCAGTTGATGCCGGCGATGTGCTCCCGTGACACCCGGCAGCGGTCGATGAGGCCGGTGGTGCCGGGGAGGAACATGTACAGGGTGTCCAGCGGCGCCCCCTCTGGGACGAACAGCTGGGCGGTAACCGCGGCCGTGGCGCCATCGTGGTAGCGGCTCTCGAAGCGAACCAGGTAGGCGGCGACCGGGTAAAGGGCGCTGGGTGGTGCGACGCGACGGAACAGCACCCGCACCGCGGCGTCCACATTGCTGCGTCGCAGTAGTCCCTCGTCAGTGACGGCGACCAGGTCGCCCGGCGCAGCGGCGAGGGTGGTGGCGCCGGTGGCGGCCAGCAGAAAGGCGAGCGCCCGCCGCCACCAGCTGGCCGGTCGGAAGGTCGGGCAGCCCTGGCTCAACTGGCGGCGCCGCCCGCCATCCAGGACGAGAAGTAGTCCGGCTGCCAGCGCCGCGCCAGCAGGAAACGCTGGAGATACTCCTCGCGGCCATCGGCCTCCGTCTGAGCGTCGATCCACGCTTCGGCGGCGTCCATCGTGTCGGCGGCGCACAGCCAGGTGTACTGCCAGTCGGCGCGCGGACTCATCAACCGGTAGCCCTCCAGCAGCCGGTAGGCGGCACCGCCGGTGGCGCTGGAGCCGGCGGCCGGCAGCGCGGGTTCCGGGATCTGCCACCCGAGCGCGGCCGAGGATCGACCAAAACACACGACGGCAACGTGATCGCGGTCCGCGGCAAGCGATGGCACGTCCCGAGGGTCGGCGTCCCGCACCTCCCGCGGCAGTGGATCCTGCACCAGCGAAGCCGCGGCGCGCATGTCCATTGGCCTGGCCAGATCGTATTCGTAGTAGCCGTAGAGCCCGTAGGGCGGTTGCATCTCCGCCGCTATCCAGCTCTCCGCTCCGGCCAGATCGGAAAATGCCATCACCCAGAAGCGCTCGAAACGATCCATCGGCGTCATCAGGCGGTAGCCATCCAGCTTGCGCATGCCGGTCTCCGCCGCCACCCGCACCATCAGGTCCACATGATGGTCGGTCGCGGCCTGTCGCTCCGCTTCGGTCAGCCGGTGCCAGCTGGCGAGGCGACCGGTGCGCGCCAGCAGGACGATGTCGTTCAGCTCGAGCTGTAGCTCCGGTTGCGCAGCGTGCATGCCCAACAGGATATGCTGTTTGCGATGCCATCGCCGCCCAACGTCCTGCTCATCATGACCGACCAGCATTCGGCGGAGGTGGCCGGATTCGCCGGCGACGCGGTGGTGTAGACGCCGCACCTCGACGAGCTGGCGGCCGAGTCGGTGCGCTTCTCCTGCGCCGTGTCGCCGTCACCGGTATGCACGCCGGCGCGGATGTGCCTGATGACCGGGCGGGAGCCGCAGCGCTGTGCCGCCTGGGGCAATCACTGGAGCATCTTTCCCGAGGTGATGACCTGGCCGCGCCACTTCGCCAAGCACGGCTATGCCACCGCCCTGGTGGGCAAGATGCACTTCGGTGGGGCCGACCAGATGCAGGGATTCGGAGCGCGGCCCTACGGCGACCTGCGGCACGGGCTCGGCCGTCAACCCGACCCCCTGGCCATGTTCCCCGGGTACGCGGGGCCACAGAGCGCCGGCGTCACCGAGATTCCCGAGAGCCTGCTCGCCGACACCGTTACCTCCACCGAGGCGGTGGCCTGGGCGTCCGAGCAGTCCGATCGCGAGCCGGAGCGGCCCTGGTTCATGGTGGCCAGCTACGGCCGACCGCATCCGCCGCTCACCGCGCCCGCCCGCTACCTGGCGCGCTACCGTGGCTGGGTGGAGGCACCGCCAGCGCCGGACCTGGAGGCGCTGGAGCCCTACGCGCGCGAGCTGGCGGCGAACAAGGGCTACACCGACTTTGCTGAGGCACTGCCGCGACCGGCTGAAGATGGACTCGATTTCGGTCATGTCATAGCGGCTATGAAGGATCATGTACCAAGCGATGCTGTTATTACAGTCGATGCCGGAAGTTTTTCGAGCTGGCTGCATCTTAAATATCCATTCAAGTTGACACAAAATTTGCTCGGATCAGAGTGCGGTGCCATGGGGATGAGTATTCCGGCAGCGGTCGCGGCAGCAATTCGTCATCCTAATCGGCGTGTCGTTGCTGTCGTCGGTGACGGGGGAGCTCTTATGACCGCTTACGAACTTGCGACCGCCATGGCATACGGTGTTAAAAATCTCTGCATCGTCATTTCGAACAATAACGCCTACGGGACCATCCGCTTCCATCAAGAAACGCACTACCCAGGCCGCCCGCATGCGACGGACTTGGTGAATCCGAACTTTGCGATGTTGGCGCAGGCATTCGGGGCCAAAGGATTGATTATCGAAAGGCCCGAGGATGCCGGCGCCGTAATGGCGGAAGCAATGAGTGCGGACGTTCCGGTAATTGTTGAGGCG
>CAJWOB010000195.1 GCA_913043885.1 uncultured Spirochaetaceae bacterium
CCACAGCGAGATGGGGGTGCGGGCGGAGCGCACCCGCGCCGAGGTGAACACGGCCTTCGGCGCCCAGACCGAGTTCGTCGAAACCGAGCAGATTAGCGAGATCTGCCCACAGCTCGACATGAGCGGCGGTGGCGTCTGGCCGATCCTGGGCGCGAGCTATCATGCCAAAGCGGCAACCGCTCGCCACGACAGGGTGGTGTGGGCCTACGCCGAAGGGGCGATGGCGCGCGGGGTCGACGTCATCCAGCGCACGCCGGTCACAGGGTTGCTTACGGAAGGGGATCGAGTCGTCGGCGTGGAGACGCCGAACGGGTCGATCTCGGCCGGTTTAGTGGTTTCCGCAGTCGGGGGCCACGTAACGACACTCGCCTCGATGGCCGGTCTACGGCTGCCGATCCGCACCCATCCGCTGCAGGCCTTCGTCACCAACCACTATCAGAACCAGTTTCACCCGATCGTGATGTCGGCGGACCTCCTTTTCTACGTGTCGCAGACCGCGCGCGGCGAGATGCTCATGGGAGCCGAGATCGATCGCCAGCCGAGCTACTCCTACCGGGCTGGACATCCGTTCATCCAGTCGCTCGCGCATCGAGCGATGACGCTGCTGCCCTTCCTGGGCAACCTGAAGGTGCTGCGCCAGTGGGCGGGGCTCTGCGACATGAGCCCCGACTATTCACCGATCATGGGCAAGACGGGCATCGAAGGCTTCTATCTGACCACCGGCTGGGGCACGTGGGGCTTCAAGGCGATTCCGGCCGGCGGGGAACAGATGGCGAGGCTGATCGGAGAGGGGAAGACACCGGAGTTGATGGCGCCCTTCTCGCTGGACCGGTTTGCGCGCGATCGTACGATGGCCGATCGCGGGTCAGCGGGCACGCACTGATGAGCCTACGCATCGAGTGTCCGCATTGCGGCCGACGGCCTGTCGAGGAGTTCTCCTACGGCGAGATCCCCACCGTTCCTGACAGCGTGACGGGAGAGGACGCGCGTGATCTGGACCGGGCCTTTATGCTCGACAACCCAGAAGGGCCCTCTACAGAACGGTGGTTCCACACCTTTGGCTGCCGGAGATGGCTTACCGTGACGAGAGACACGCGGACGGACGAGACTCTGGGCCATGGGTAAGGGCAGGTGATGGACGCCGGGGCATGTGTTCGAGCCAAACGTGCATGGCGAGACGACCACCGTCGCGGATGACGCGCTGGATCTTCATCAGCGATCTGCAACTGAAGCCGGATGAGCCCGAGCACGAGGAGCGACGACGCCTGTTGGTCGAGCGGGTCGCGGCAGAGAGGCCCGATTTCGTCATCGACGGCGGCGACCACGTCGCCGGCCAGGTGAACGACGAGCCCGAGGAGGCCAGGCGGGTGGCACAGATGTGGGCCGCGTATCACCGCGTCACCGCGCCTCTGCAGCGGGTGTGCCCCGTCATTCACACCGTCGGCAACCACGACCAGACCGGCTCGCCCCCGACCTCAGACGAATACCTGCGCCAGACCGGCCGGCGGGGCCGGCGGACCTATTTCCCGCAGACGATCGGTGGGGTCCACATGGCCATCATCGATACCACCAACGGCCGGCACCGCGCAGGATTCGCCGATCACGAGCAGGCGCGTTGGCTGCGGCGTGATCTGCGGGCGGCACGACAGGCCCGTTGCACTGTCGTCGTCGGCCACTACCCGGTCCTGGTGGCGCCCTGGCTGCTCGACCATTCGATTCTGCGCGACGAAGAACCGGGGAGTCAGGGCCTACTGCTCCCTATGCTGCTCGAAGCGGGTGTCGATCTGCTGCTGTGCGGCCACCTGCACGCCTACGAACGGACCCGCTTCGGGACGGTGACACAGATCATGACGAGCGCGTCCGATATGGCCATCGACGACATGGCGAAACCGGGTGAGTACCGGGTCGCGTTCGACAAGCGGCAGACGTACGTGCGGTTCGCCCTCGAGGACTCGACGGTCCGGTGTGAGGCGGTAACGGCGGATGGCGAGATCATCGACAGCTGGACGCAGGAGCTGCTGCCGAAGCCGCGGTAGCCGTGCCATGAAGCGACACAGAGCGCTTGTGGGCCTTTCGCACGATCATCACGAGATCCTGCTACTGGCTCGGCTGCTGAAGTCGGCTCACGACTCAGCTGCACGGTGCCACAGTGCTAAGCGCTTCCTGCCCGGATTGCGAGCGCACTTCTCGGTTGAGGAGCGGGCCTTGGCGTTCGTGCTGGGTGCGGGGCATACGAAACTGAACGAACAGGTCCAGGACACTATTCGCTGTCACCGCGAGTTGGAGACGGCGATAGCGCGTCTTCCGTGTGCAAGTGTGGCCCACGACGATCTGCGAACGGTCGGCACTGAGCTCGTGGAGTACGTCAGAGGACAGGAACGCGAGCTATTCCAGCAGATGCAGCGAATGCTCTCAGCGGATGTGTTCGCCAGCATCGCCGAATGCGTGGATCTCGAGCGAGATATAGCTGCCTGCCGCTTCACGGCACCGTGAGTTGCCCACGGCGTTGAGCGCTCGAGAGAACCGAGCGTGGGCTCGGCGTTGCTACAGGCGCCGAATCGACGGCGAGGTCACGAGAATGGCACCACCGGTCAGCAGTAGCAGCACGCCGGCCCCGCCAAGAGCCGACTGTACGCCGAACGCCTCGGCAAGCGCGCCGAGTCCGAGGTGGCCGACCCAGCCGAACCCGATGGCAAACACCCAGGCACTCAGAGCCTGCCCACGCATCGCTTCCGGAACCTGACCGGGCAGCAGCGTCCACTGCAGCGCGTCGAACGTCGCCGCGGCAGCACCGATTCCGGCCACCAGCAGCAACGCTGCCCAAAACACCTCGGTGGCGGCGAACACCACCATGCAGGCGCCGAACGTAAGGCAGACGCCTGTCAACAACATGTCCTTGCGGCGGAAGTCACCGAGCGACGAGAGTACCGCTGCACCGGCAACCGAGCCGAGGCCGCCTGCCAAGCTCAGGGTACCCAGACCGATCTCGCCGACATCCAGGACGTCGCGGGAGAAGCTCGGCAGGAGCGCGTGATAGGCAAAGCCTAAGATCTCCACGATCATCGCCGCGATCAGCAGTGCGCGTACCGAGACATGAGCCCCGACTATTCACCGATCATGGGCAAGACGGGCATCGAAGGCTTCTATCTGACCACCGGCTGGGGCACGTGGGGCTTCAAGGCGATTCCGGCCGGCGGGGAACAGATGGCGAGGCTGATCGGAGAGGGGAAGACACCGGAGTTGATGGCGCCCTTCTCGCTGGACCGGTTTGCGCGCGATCGTACGATGGCCGATCGCGGGTCAGCGGGCACGCACTGATGAGCCTACGCATCGAGTGTCCGCATTGCGGCCGACGGCCTGTCGAGGAGTTCTCCTACGGCGAGATCCCCACCGTTCCTGACAGCGTGACGGGAGAGGACGCGCGTGATCTGGACCGGGCCTTTATGCTCGACAACCCAGAAGGGCCCTCTACAGAACGGTGGTTCCACACCTTTGGCTGCCGGAGATGGCTTACCGTGACGAGAGACACGCGGACGGACGAGGTTCTGAGCTAATCGTCGGCTCCACCAGCGACATCTTACACTTGCCCTCTGCTGACGCCCGCGGGTAGCCTAGGCTTCAAGGGTGGCCAACGCACCGGTGGCCCGCTCGCCCGTGATCGACGTTCAGCATCTCAGTAAGAGCTACGGTGACACCCACGCCGTACGCGACCTGTCCTTCAGTGTCGCGCGTGGCGAGGTGCTCGGACTCCTCGGGCCGAACGGCGCGGGCAAGTCCACCACCATGCGCATTATCACTGGGTACCTCCGACCGACCTCGGGGACAGTGCGCGTTGCCGGCACCGTGGTGGACGACAGCGACGTTTTCAAGCAATCGATCGGCTATTTGCCCGAGTTCTCTCCGTTATATGGGGACATGATCGTCTACGACCTGCTGCAGTTCGCCGCAGCCGCGCATGGCGTGCCGCGACCTGAGCGCCGTGATCGGTTTCGGCGTTTGAGCAGCCAGTGCGGTCTCGAGACCGTCATGCACCGACCTTTCGATCAATTGTCCCGTGGCTACAAGCAGCGTGCCGGGCTCGCCTACGCGCTGGTGGGCGATCCGGAGATCCTTATTCTGGACGAGCCGACCTCCGGCCTCGATCCCAACCAGATCGTGGAGATCCGCTCTGTCATCAAGGAGATCGGGCAGTCGCGGACGGTCATATTCTCCACCCATATCCTGGCCGAGGCGGAGAGCACCTGCGACCGCATCGTCATTATCAACGACGGTAGGCTGGTGGCAGACGGCACCGCCGCGCAGGTAAAGGACGCCGAAGCGCCGGGTGTCGCGATCAGGGTGACCGTGCGGGGTGCGAGCGAAGCGGAGGCTACCGGCGTGTTCGAGCAGGTGGACTCCGTCGATCGGGTGTTAGTCGACGAACGGGATGGGGCGGCGGGCGAGGTGTCGCTGCTGCTGGCGTGCCGCGAGGACGTCAGGGCGGCGCTTCCCACCATTGTTGCCGAGCGAGGCTGGTCGCTGCTCGAAATGGCGCGTTCCACCGAGTCGTTGGAGACGGCGTTCCAGCGACTGACCGGCAAACGCAATCGTTGAGACTCGCCGGTATGTGGCTGGTCGTGCGCCGCGAGCTGCGCTCTGCATTCGGATCCCCTATCGGGTATGTGGTCGCGGTGGTGTTCCTGGCGGTCACCGGCTGGCTGCTGTTCTCCACGTTCTTCCTGAACGGCCGTGCGGACCTGCGAGCGTTCTTCGAGCTGCTGCCGATTACGCTGGCACTGGTGGCTCCCGCCATTACCATGCGACAGCTGTCGGAGGAGCTCAGCTCGGGCACCTACGAGTCGGTGTTGACGCTGCCGCTCAGTGCTGCACAGATCCTCGGCGGCAAGTTCGTCGCATCCCTGCTGTTTGTGATGATCGTGCTGGTGCCGACGCTCCTGTACCCGTTGAGCATCGCCAGCGTCGTCGGCGGTAGTGCTGCGACCCAGCTGGATTGGGGGCCGGTCGTCGGCGGCTACATTGGCGCGATCCTCCTAGCCGGCCTCTACTGCGCGATCGGCCTGTTGGCTTCCTCGGCAAGCCGCAACCAGATCGTCGCGTTCATTCTCGCGATCGCAGTGTGTGCCTTTCTGGCACTGGTGGACCGCATGCTGTTCATCATCCCCGCGCCGCTGGTGGGTCTCATTCAGTTCCTCAGCGCGACCAGCCACTTCGAGAGCGTGGCTCGTGGCGTGCTCGATACCCGCGATCTGGTCTATTTCGTGAGCTTCGGCGGTGCCGCTCTGTTCGGCGCCCACGCCGTTATGCAGGTGCGGCGTGGCTAGACGTCTACGACTGGCGCAAGTGGCGCTCTACTTGGGCGTGGTGGTAATGCTGAACCTTGCCGGCGCGCGCTTCTTCGCGCGGCTCGACCTGACAACCGCGCAGGTGCACTCGCTGTCTGCCGCGAGCGTCGACGTGGTGCACAGCACGCGCAGGGTGCCCCCTCGGTACGCGCTCTCCACGAGCCGCTTCACGGTGGCGTGCAGGCCGGCGTGGTG
>CAJWOB010000196.1 GCA_913043885.1 uncultured Spirochaetaceae bacterium
CAGGTGCCCGAGCGTATTGGGCCGCTGGCGTTGGTAGACGAACGCTTCATCACCGTGGCTAGGCAGCGCAACCTGCCGGTCCAGATGTGGACGGTCAACGAAGAGGAGGAGATCGAGGTCGTGGTGCTGGAGGTCGACCGCTCCGCTCGCCGTATCCGCCTCGGCATCAAGCAGCTGACCGACGATCCGTGGCAGGCGCTCAGCACCGCCTATCCGAAGGGCAGCACCATCGAAGGCGAGGTCACCAGCAAGACCGATTTCGGCGTGTTCGTGAAGGTGCAGGGCGGCATCGAGGGGCTCATCCCGCTCGGCCACCTCACCGACGAGGACCGCCCCCGCGGTGAGCGGCAAGAGTCCGGTGCCGATCCGGAGTCGCCCGCGGCCAAGGCCATGGAGCAGATCGAGATCGGTCAGAAGATCACCGCCGTAGTAACGGAGCTCAACGTCGAGAAACAGCGGCTGGCGATGTCGCTGCGCCAGTTCAAGAAGCAGCAGCAGCGCAAAGAGATGTTCCAGTACATGCAGGACGACGAAGAGCCGGACCGCGTGTCACTGGGAGACCTCCTCAAGGAGAAGTCCCCGGGCTAATCGGTTGGCGCCCCCGCTGTGGCGGGCGTGCTGACCAGGTCCTCCGCCGTGGCGACGGCCCCGCTTCCTCTCGATCAGACGCGTCTCGATACGCTCATCGAGATCAATTCGCTCATCAACTCGAACTACACCAACCTGAACGGCCTGCTGACGCGCATCGTCGAGTCGGCGATGCGGCTTACCAGCGGCCAGGCCTCCTCACTGCTGTTGCTCGATAGCGAGTCCAACAGGCTGTTCTTCGAGGTGGCGCTGGGTACCAAGGGGCCACAGGTCAAGCGCTTCTCGCTGAACCTCGGCGAGGGCAACGCCGGCTGGGTGGCCGAGCATGCCCGGTCTCTGGTGGTGAACGATGTGCAGGCCGACGAGCGCTTCCACGCCGACATCAGCAAGCAGATTGGCTTCCCGACGCAGTCGATACTTGCGGTGCCGATGCTGCTCCGCGACGAGTGCGTTGGCGTTATCGAGATAATCAACCGTTCCGATGGCGGGATATTCGGCGACGACGACCTGCAGTGGCTGGAGGTTTTTGCCACGCAGGCGGCTATCGCTGTTCAGAACGCGCGCTCGTACGAGGCGGCGCAGTTGGAGATCGGTAGCCTGCGGCGGGCCGTGAGCGACCGCCAGCGTCAGTCCGGCTGTCACGAGATCGTGGGCCGCAGCCAGGCCATCAAGCAGAAGCTGGAAGTAACCAGGCGGGCGGCCACCACCGATTCCTCGGTGCTGCTGCTCGGTGAGAGTGGGGTGGGCAAGGAGCTGTTCGCCGAGCAGATCCACCTACACAGCGAGCGGTCGGCGCAGCCGTTCATTCGCGTCAACTGCGCGGCGATTCCCGAGGGACTGCTGGAGAGCGAGCTGTTCGGTCACGTGAAGGGCGCCTTCACCGACGCATCGGCAGACCGCCGCGGCAAGTTCGAGCTGGCCGACGGCGGCACCATCCTCCTCGACGAGGTGGGGGAGATTCCGCTGACCGTGCAGCCCAAGCTGCTGAGGGTGCTGCAGGAGCGGGTGGTGGAGCCGGTGGGGGGCAGCGAGCGTCGGCAGGTGGACGTCCGCATCGTTGCCGCCACTAACCGCGACATCGAGCGTGAGGTGCGGGAGGGCCGCTTCCGGTCCGACCTCTACTATCGCCTGAACGTGCTGCCCATTTTCATACCCCCCCTGCGGGAGCGGCGCGACGACATCGAGGTGCTGGCCGAGCACGCGCTACAACGCTTCCGCGACGAGACCAAGAAGCAGATCACGGGCTTCACGCCGGCGGCGCTGACCGCGCTGCGCAAGCACTCCTGGCCGGGCAACGTGCGGGAGCTGGAGAATGCGGTGGAACGGGCGGTGGTGATCTGCCAGGGTGAGACCGTCGACGAGAGCGATCTGGTGCTGGGCACCGGTCAACGCGGCGGCGACGAGGCGCATTCCGCCGCGTACGAGGGGCGGCCGCTGCGCGAGGCGATGCGCCTGTTCAAGAAACGATTCATCACCCGCGCGCTGGAGGCCCACGGCTGGCGGCAGACGCAGACCGCGCAAACACTGGGCATTCAGCGAACCTACCTGTCACGGCTGGTGAAGGAGCTGGAGATACGTACGTGACTGGCCCACAGTCGGGCTTGCGAGGGTTCGCCGTGCGAAGCCCGGCCTCGGCGGCTGCATCTCCGCTGCGCATCGGTCGCGGATTGCGGTAGTATCCTCGCGCAACGGCACTCTGGAGCAGTATTGAGCAGCGCACGCGGCGGACGGACCGCCACCAACACCAACACCGACAGTCGCTCTACCGACCTTACCGAAACGGTCGCGCGACTCATCGAACGATCGTGGAAGGGCGTGGTCATCGTCATCGCAGCGGTGGCCGTAATCGTGCTCTTCTTCGTTATCTGGGAGCCCATTCAGTCGGGCGTGGAAGAACGGGGCGCCGAGCAGGCGGAGATCGCCCAGGCGATGTTCGACGCCTGGCAGGCCGAGACCGACGCCGCCGAGCGCGACACCCTCGCTGCGCAACTGACTGCGCAGGTCTCCGCGATCCTCGACGAGTATGACGGCCGTTATGCAGCCGAGCGCGCGCTGTATATCCGTGGGCAGTTCCACTTCGAGCAGGAAGATTGGCAATTGGCGGAGAACGACTGGATGGCGGTGGTCGAAGCGGCCGGCGGCAGCTACCTGGCGGGCCTCGCACTCTACAACGCCGCCATCGCCGCCGAAGAGGCGGGCGATCCGGCGACCGCCATCGCGCGGCTGCAGGACGTGGTCGAGGCCTACACCCACACGCCGCTCCCGGCGCGCGCTCTGTTCGGCGAAGGCCGTATTCGGGAGCTCGCCGGCGACGTGGAGGCGGCCCGCGCCGCGTACCAGCAACTGGAAGAGGTGTATCCGGGGAGCGATTGGGCAACCCAGGCGCGCAACCGGATTCTGTCATTAGGTATCCGAGAGCCAGCGGAGGGGTAGGGCATGGCAGGGGCAGCAGGCAACGGCGCCAACGGCAGTGACGCTGCCGATGCGAGCAGCGCAGCACGCAGTCGCTTCTTCCGCAAGCTCCTGGAGGCCCGCAACTTCGGCCTGATTATCGGGCTGTTCGTGTTCGGCGTCGTCCTGGTGGTGACGTTCGGCACGGTGCTGGTGCGCGAACGACTGGAAGTGGCCTGGCTGGACTTCAACTTCTCCTACAAGACGCGCGCCCGTACCGAGACCATCCAGGAGGGCGTGGTGTTCGCCGAGCGCAACGTCAACGTCTCGCCCGACATCATGCTGGTGGGTATCGACGATCGCACCCTTGGTCGATTTGGCCGATTCCCGTTCCCCCGCTACCACCACGCAGACCTGGTCTCCAACCTCGCCAACATCCAGCAGCAGGAGACGCGCGAGAATGCGCTGTTCATCGACGTGTTCTTCATCGAGCGCGATCGTGCCGCGGAGGACGACGCACGTCTGGTCGAGGCCATCGCCGACAACGGCCGCGTCTTCCTCGAGACCTCGCTGCAGCGCAACGAGAGTCCACCGGAAGTGGCGGAGGACTACTTCGATCGGCACGAAGTGCTGTACGGCAACTACGGCACGCTTACCAATATCGAGGGAGACTGGGCAGAGGTAACGACCTTCTTCGGTGGGGAGCCACCGCTGAAGCCCTACGGACGGGCTGTGGCGGGCTATGGACACGCCAATTTCGTCCAGGACCAGGACGAGACGTTCCGCCGCCAGCCCTTGGTGGTGCGACTGGCAGAGCAGGTGGACGAGGTCGCGCTCGATGAGCTGACCGTGGACTACCCCTTGGACGAGGAGTTGTTCGAACAGCTGGCGTGGCGCGACCGCGAGGGCCTCAACCACGACGTGCCCTTTCCGCTGACCGAAGCGGTGTTGCGCGCCCTCGAGCGAGACGTGCGACGGGATGCGCCGGCCCGTCTCGAGGACACGGACGGCGACGGCGAGGCCGATGTGGAGCGCTTCTACCTCAAGAAGTACCGGAACAGCTTTCTGCCTTCGATTACCTTGGCGCTCGCCGCCAACTACTTCGGCAATACCCTCGACGACCTCGAGATCGTCCTGGGCAGCCACATCCTCATCCCCGACATCAGCGTCTACGATCCCGAGAGTGGCACCCGGGTTCCCTACCAGATCATGACCAAGCTGCCGGAGACCGACAGCGAGGGTGAGATCGTGCGCGAGGCGGAACACCGCGGGCTCGGTGAGCTACGCATTCCCATCGACGAGACCGGCCAGATGCTGGTCAATTTCATGGGTATTCGTTCCAGCTCCTCGGCCCAGGAGCATCAGACGTTCCCGGTGCGCTCCTACTCGGGGTATGCCGCAGCGCGCAATCCGGACCGTGCGCCGCCACGGACGCTGCGTCTCGACAACAAGATTCTGATGGTGGGCGCGTTCGCGCAGGGGATCGGTGACGAGAAGGACACCCCCTTCGGACTGATGTTTGGCGTGGAGATCCATGCCAACGCTCTCAACACCATCCTGATGGATAACTTCCTGGTGAGCGCCCCGGACTGGGTGGGGATCGTCGCTCTTCTGGTGCTGATCATGCTGACCGCCTACCTGACGTCGCGATTCTCCACTCTCCTGGCCCTGGGCGTGTGGCTGGTCGCGGCAGTCGGCTACGGCACCGCCACCCTGGTGCTGTTCGACCTGAACAACCTTGTTCTGCCGTTCTTCCCAATCGAGATCGGCATGGGATTGACGCTGATCGCGACGATCACCTACCGGGTGGTGAGCGAGCAGCGCGACAAGCGCCAGATCCGCGACATGTTCGGCAAGTACGTGAGCCCGACGGTGGTCGACGAGATCATGCAGGATCCTCCGGAGTTGGGTGGGGTAGACAAGGAGCTGACGGTGTTCTTCTCCGACATCCGCGGCTTCACGACGCTGTCAGAGAGCATGAGCCCGCAGGAGCTGGTCAATCACCTGAACATCTACCTCGGGGCGATGACCGATCTGATCCTCGAATACCAGGGAACACTCGACAAGTACGTGGGCGACGAGATCATGTGCTTCTGGGGCGCCCCGCTGCCACAGGACGATCATGCCTACCTGGCCTGTAAGTGCGCCCTGCACCAGATGCAGACGCTACGCCAGCTGAACGACAGTTGGCCGGAGGAGCGCCGCATCGACATCGGCATTGGGGTAAACACCGGCATCATGACGGTGGGCAACATGGGCTCGACGGGACGCATGAACTACACGCTGATGGGCGACGACGTGAACCTCGGGGCGCGTCTCGAGGGCACCAACAAGCAGTACCTCACCAACATCATCATCAGCGAGAACACCTACGAGCACGTGAAGGACCGGGTGATCGCGCGGGAGCTCGACAACATCCGGGTGAAGGGCAAGAACAAGCCGGTAGTGATCTACGAGCTCATCGACATGATCGACGATGAGATCGGCGCCAACGGCGCCTCTGAGAATGGCTCG
>CAJWOB010000197.1 GCA_913043885.1 uncultured Spirochaetaceae bacterium
CTCATGAAGATCGCGGTGCGCCAGCTGCGCGGGGGCAGTGTGCTGCCCGGCACGCGGGGCGAGCCGCTGACCTACGCGACCGCGCAGGGGCACCTCACCTATTATAACGCCCTGGAAAACGCCGGCGAGGCGACGGTCATCACCACGCGGTTGCAGCTGCAGCAGCACATCGCGCGCTGGGAGTCGACTGCGGCAAGCGGCGACGACGCCGCGCTGGCATCGCTGCCGATCGGCATGATCATCGGGCTGGAGAGCGCCGACCCGATCCTCGCCCCAGACAGGGCAGGGGAGTGGTGGGACGCCGGCGTGCGGGTGGTCAGCCTCACCCACTACGGCCCCACCCGCTACGCCTGGGGCACCGGCACTACCGGCGGCCTGACCGACCTGGGGGCGCCGTTGCTGCGCGAGATGGAGCGCCTCGGCATCATCCTCGACCTCACCCACATCTCCGACGAGAGCTTCTGGGAGGCGGTAGAGGTCTACCAGGGAGTGGTGATCGCCAGTCATCAGAACTGCAGAGAGATCTGCCCGGGACAGCGGCAGTTCTCCGACGATCAGCTGCGGGTGGTGATCGAGCGCGGCGGGGTAGTGGGCGCCTCGATGGACACGTGGATGATCCGACCGGTCGAGGGCTTCGACTGGAGCGACACGGGGGCGTTCGAACGGCGCGACTACTTTCCCCGTGACGCGGTAACCCTCGAGCACCTGGTCGATCACATCGACCACGTATGTCAGCTTGCCGGCAACGCCAAGCATGCGGCCATCGGTGGCGACACCGACGGTCAGGGCGGCACCGATGGCGTGCCGCTGGAGATCGACTCGGTGGCCGATTACCAGAAGATCGAGCCGATCCTCTCGGCGCGCGGCTACTCGGCCGACGACGTGGCCGATATCATGTACCGTAACTGGCAGCGGGTGTACGAGGAGCAGCTGCCGGCCTAAGCTCCGCACTTGACCGCAGCGACCGGCGATCCCACGGTGGCGCCATGGTATCGGTCTACCCGCTCGGCACCACCATCTACCGGCCAGAGAAGTGTGACAACGGGTACACGCTGGTCGGCACCAGCCCGCGGGGGTTCGAGCTGCTGGACATGAACGGCACGGTTGTCCACCGCTGGCAGCATCGTGGCGAGCAGTTCTACCACTACCAGCTGCTCGACAACGGCCACCTGGTGCTGCAGGAAACGGAATGGGACGACGCCGAGAGAATCGGGTTGGGCCAGGGCCACTTGCGGGAGTACGACTGGGACGGGTCGCTGGTGTGGGAGCTCGCGCTACCGCAGCGCTACTTCTCGTGCAGCATCAGCAAGCGGCTGGATAACGGTAACACCCTAACCGCGGCCAAGGAGGCCATCCCGCCACGGAGAAGAGCCGCATCGACGATCCGCGGCTGCGGAGCATCGAGCCGATTCTGAGCGACGTACTCCTGGAAGTGACGCCGGCCGGCGACGTGGTGTGGGAGTGGCACGCCTACCAGCATCTCGACCTCAACCGCTACTTCGCGGCCGATTCGTTCGACCTCCCGGGGGGATGGAACTGGACCCACTTCAACTGCCTGCAGGCACTGCCGGAGAACAGGTGGTACGACGAGGGGGACGAGCGATTTCGACCGGGCAACGTTCTCGTCAGCCCCCGAACCCTCGGCTCCATCTTCATCATCGATCGCCAGAGCGGCGACGTCGTGTGGGAGTACCAAGGTGACTACATGGGCGGGCTGGCCGGCCAGCACTGCCCACGGATGGTGCCAAAGGGCACCCCCGGCGAGGGAAATATCGTGCTGGTGGACAACGGGTCGCCGCCGATCCGCGAGATCATGCACACCGCCCGCGCCTTCATTCTCGAGGTGAACCCGGTGGCCAAGCAGGTCGAATGGATCTACCGTGAAGATGCCTACCTCAGATTCTACGTGCCGTTTGCCGGCGATGTGCAGCGCCTGAAGAATGGCAACACGCTGATTACTGAGAACTTCGGCAGCCGCATCTTCGAGGTAACGCGGGACGGCGAGATCGTGTGGGAGTACGCGCTACCGGCGGAGGGGCTGAGCGTCCACGGCTACCGCCATCCCTACGACCACTGCCCGCAAATGGCCGGCCTGCCGCGGGCAAGCGACGAGCCGGTGGCGCCGCCACCGCACGTCGACACCACCTCCGCGGCAGCCGAGATGCAGGCGTTCGACCTGGCCAGTCAGCAGAAGGGGTAGGCCATGTCGGCCAGCCGCGTGACCCCTGCCGAAAACGTCTCCTCAGGAGTAATCAGGGACACGGCAACCGCGGGCTCGGCGGCGTCGAACAGGTAGCCGGGATGCACCAGGGTAGATCGCTGGCGGAGCAGCGCCAGGGCAAACGACTCGTCGTCCACGCCTGGGCGCAACGGGCACAGCCTCCACCAGCCGCCACTGTGTGGCGGCGCTGCTAGCGACGGCCAGGCCACTTCCAACGCGCGAGTGTTGGTGTCCAGGCGTCCACGGATGCGGCCTTGGATGGCAGAGCGGTCGGCCAGCAGCTCCGGCAGCAGCGCCTGGGTAGGCGTGGCGACCGACAGGTAGGTGTCGGCCAGGTACTCCAGGTGCTGCTGCGCGCGGGCCGCGACCCGTTCCGGGCCGAGGGTGACGATCCAGCTGCATTTCAACTGCGGCAGCGCCAGCGTCTTCGAGATGCCGCCGAGCACGAACAGCAGGGCGGGCGAGTCGTGGTAGCAGAACTCAGGAGCTCCTGCCGCGCTGGAATCCGAGCGCCAGGCAAAGTCGGCAAACACCTCATCCACGATGAGGGCAGCGCCGGCCTCGGCGCATGCGTTCTGCAGCCAGCGCTGGTCCGCGGCGGTAAGGAACGCGCCGGTGGGATTGTGCGGGTGAATGGCGACCAACGCCCGCGCCCCGGCCGCCAGGCCGCGTGCGATGTCTTGGCGGTCGAGACGCCACCCCTCCGCAGTAGGCTGAAGGCGGTAGCTGCCCGCGTCCCACCCACCGAATCGGGTGATGTCACCGTACAGCGGGTATCCGGGGCGGGGTAGCAGCACCCGGTTGCCGGAGCCAGACAGCAGCATGAGGAGCCAGCCGTAGGCCTCGCTGGTGCTGGCGGTCAGGAGGGTGCGGTTCGCAGGAGCATCGAGCCTGCGGTCACGGTAGTAGGCCTCCACCGCCTCTCTGGCCGATGGCTGCCCTCCGGGGCTGGGATCGTAGGAGCTGACCCCCTCGCAGGCGGCGAGACGGCGGAACAGGTCCGGCCAAGTGAGTCCCACCTCGGTGGGGTTGGCCAGCGTGAGGTCCAGGAGCTCCACGCCGCTGTCACGCGCCGCCTTCGCTTCCGTCAGCGCATTCAGCTGGTAGGAAGAGGGGAACGCCTCACTGAACTCGGGCGCGCCCAGCTACTGCAGCTCCAGCTCGCGAGCGCCGAGCTTGAGGATCCACACCAACACGGCGAACAGAATGAGCATCCCAGCTTGCCGAGGAACACGAATGATGGTGAACGAGCCAAGGCGCTCCACCCGGGAGGTGGTGACCATCCCCTCCCGCTTTGACAGGTACGCATCGCGGCGAAGCAAGCCCAGGATCGCCAGCGCGCCTAGCCAGGCGGCCGGCGGGAAACGCTCGTCGATAGAGGCAGAACGGCGAACGGCGCGGCGGTAATCAGAACCCCCAGGAAGCAGGTGCCTCACAGCCGCCGGCGGTTGGGGTCGCGGGCGCCGGTACGCCGCCACCAGCTAGGGGATCCGGGCGCTGCACTCACCGGCGAGAATATAGCCCAGAGGCTGCCGACCGGCATCGGGTCCGATTTGGATCGTGCGTCGCATGACCCAACGGGGCGCGGTAAGCTGCCGGCCGCAGCAGATGGCATCACAGCCCGAACGTCGCCGCAGCCGCAAGAAGATCTCCAGCGCCGACCAGGAGCTGATAGATCACGTGCGCGAGACGTTTGCCGCCGGCGTGGCCGCTCATCAGCGGCTGAATGCCGCGGCGGTGCAAAAGCTGCTGCGTATCCCCGGCGTGGGGGTCGCGCGCCGGCTGGTAGAAGATAGTCGGCGGCGACGGTGCCACCAGCGTCGTTGCCGCCGAGCTACAGGAGGCGGTAATCGGGCTGGCACTCGGCAGGGATCAGTCAAATATCGACTTCGCGTTTCGCATCAACGATCAGGATGGCGATGGCGTCCTGAGCCGCGCCGATCTGGAGGCGATGGTGAGCGCGGCGCTGCGGACCCACAAGATTCGGATGGGAGTGCGCGACCGCCGTGCGCTCCTGCGCGCGTTGCTGCGCGAGGGCGCCCGCGATAACGACGGCCGCATCGACGCCAGCGACTTTCGCGCCCTGCTGCGACGCTTCCCGTCGGTGCGCATCGACGTAATCAAGAGCGTCGCCGCCTGGCTCGGCGCGCGCGAAGAGGGGGCGCGGCCGCGGCGACAGCTGACGGCGGTGTTTCGGGCGCTGTTCATCGTCGGTCCGGCGGCCATCTATCGTCAGCTGCTCCTGCTCGCCTATCTCGGCCTCAACGGCTACCTGTTCTACAACGCCTTCGAGGCGTATGGGGCTGCCGGCGCCAATCTCTACGTGCAGGTCGCCCGCGGCGCGGGGGCGTGCCTGAACCTCAACGGTGCGCTGATTCTGGTGCCGATGATGCGCACCCTGCTGACGGCGGTACAACGCTTGTTCCTCGGCCGCGTCATCCCGGTGGACCGAAGCGTCGACATCCACCGCATGCTCGGCCACGCCACCTTCCTGTTCACGCTGGTCCACGCTGCCGCTCACATCCTCAACTACCGCACACTGACGGTTCCGCTGGAGCACAGCCTGTTCCAGACCGATGCCGGCTTGAGATGTGGTTCTTTGCCCTCGGCTTCCTGCGCCGCAGCTGCTGGTTCGAGGCGTTCTACTTCAGCCACCTCCTGTATGTGGCCTTCTTGGGGTGCTGCTGTTCCACGCACCCAACTTCTGGAAGTGGGCGGCGGTGCCGCTGTCACTGTTCGCCATCGAGCTGATTCTGCGCCGCGCACACAAGCGAGCCGCCTCGGCGGTGGCGCGCGCGCAGGTGCTGCCCCACGGGGTCACCCACCTGCGGCTGCAGCGCCCTCCCGGTTTCGTGTTCAAGCCGGGGGACTACCTATTCCTGAAGCTGCCGCGGATCAGCCGCTTCGAGTGGCATCTGTTTACTATCTCCAGCGGGCAGAGCAGGAGGAGATCGGCGTCCATATCCGGTCGCTGGGCAACTGGACGTGCGCTGTTCATCGTCGCTTCACCGAGGTTCGCGGCTGCGCGACCGTAGGCGCCGAGTGTCTCGAGTTCACCATCCCCCCCCAGGGAGGACCGAGCGACCCCATCACCGATCACCCGGACGGTGAGGACTCGACCTACCAGGCGACCTTCTTTGCCGGTGGCTACTGCACCACGTCCTTCCCCGGTCTTCCCACCGAGTGCGTGCCCGACACGGACGAGGGTGAGGAGTTCTGCGGCGACTGTGCGACCTGCGTCGA
>CAJWOB010000198.1 GCA_913043885.1 uncultured Spirochaetaceae bacterium
GCCGCCGGCCATCGCTACCGCCCCCGCCGCGCGGATGCGCGGAACTACGGGGAGCGCCCCTCGTCCCACAGCCGGCTGAGGTCGATCTCGACCGCCGCGCACGGCATCTGAATGCCCCAGTTCTCCAGCACCTGCGGATGGAGCTCGCCGATAACGCCGACCACCGCGTCCGCCGCCTCATCGGCCCCTACACGGATCTGCGCCGCGCGCCCCGGGAGGAAGCGGCTATCGTCGGTCTCCTGGAGCGTGTGCTCGCCGACGCCGAGGTAGTAGAGCAAAGCTGAGAGGTGGGCACCGATCCCGTTGAAGCCGGCGGTGCTGTCGGCGTACAGCATGCCGAGGATGTCGTAGGTGCGGGTGCCAGTGGCGTCCGCTGCGCTCCGCTCCACGGCCTTTCCCACCTCGAACAGCAGGTGTGGGTAGGTGGCATTCTGCGACGCACTCTCGGCGCCGAGAAGGTAGGGCAGGTTGGAGTCGCGGAGTACCGAATACGACTCACTCATGGGATTCTCCAGCGTAATCGGGCCGCCGGCCGGCCGGTTCATCCGCCGCGTGAGGTCGTCGAGACCCGCCAGGTAGTAGAACACCATCTCCTGGTAACCGAGGCCGATCAGCGCCTCCCGCACCTGTCTGGTGAACAACGTCTCTGGGGTGAGGCGGCCAACGGTGAAATCGCGAGGTAGTTCGGGCGCGAAGCTATCCAGTCCACGTCCGACGGCGATCTCCTCGACGACATCCACCGCGTGCAGGAAGTCGTTGCGAAACACCGGCGGCTGGACGCGGACGGTGCCGGCGTCAATTTCTGCCTCCAACCCCATGCGCCGCAGACAGGCGAAGGCCTCATCGTCGGCGACCTCCTCGCCGAGCAGCCGTCGTGCATCTGCCAGCGGCGCCTCCACGCTCACCTGAAAGCGAAAGGGGCAGACGATCTCGCGCCCGTGCGGGGTGTCGTAGGGATAGCGCACCAGGACGGGGTGAATCGTGTAGCCGCAGTCTGCCAGGTCGCAGGCGGCGATGTTGGCGGCAAGCAGCAACTGGTCGAGGTACAGCCCGGTGAACTCGACGAATAACTCGCTGTCGCCGACCTGCACACTCCCGAGGTCGTCGCTGTTGATTACCGGCGGCATGGATAGGGCGTTGCCGGTGTCGTCCTCCAGGAACGGGTAGCGATCGAGCGGCTTAACCAGATGACCGAACTCGCGCCCTTTGGGGTGCTCTTCCAGGATCCGGTCGAGAGTCTGCTCGCTGTCGGATCCGAGCGCCACAAAACGCCGCTCGGCAGGTAGGTAGGCGCGGTAGTGCACCGGGTAGCGGATGGTGGCGGCACGGTACACCCCCACGGCGATGGCGCGGCGCCGCTGGCCGAAGTTCTCGCTCAGCTTCTCCTGCGACTGGATGATCTCCAGCAGCTGCGGCTCGCTCAGAGCGGGGCCACTGAGCGCGAATCCGGCGATGTAGGGGCGCAGCTCCTCCAAGCTGGCGTCCACCTCGATCAGTCGCCCGGCCGCGTCCTTGGCATCGCCGGCGGAGGACACGAAGTCGTAGCGCGGCGGATCCGCGCCCAGGTAGGTACGAAGATGACGCGCCAGGCCCACGGTGGACCACAGGTCGGGGCGGTTGGTGTCCTTCAGCTCCACCCGGCGGATGCCGGCGCGCTCGTCGTGACCCTCTAGCTCGGCCTTGGCGCTGCTGAGCAGCGGCTCCAGCTCCTCGTCGTGGAGGGAGCGTCCCAGCAGCTGGTCCAGCAAGGCGGTGCGGACATCGATGGTCGGCATCTGTGGTTAGGCGGAGCCTTCGCCAACGGCGGCGGTCTCGGCGCGCGCTTGCCGGCGCAGGCGCACGCGATCGAGATCGTGTGCGAACAGGTCGCGGAGGTCGTCGAGTCCGAGCGCCATCAGCGCCATGCGGTCGATCCCCAGACCCCAGGCGAGCACCGGCACGTCGATACCCAAGGGCTTGGTGACTTCTGGTCGAAAGATGCCCGCCCCGCCGAGCTCCATCCAGCCGAGCACCGGATGTTTGATGAACACCTCCACCGACGGCTCCGTGAACGGAAAGTAGCCGGGCTCGTAGCGCACCTCGTCGGCCCCGGCCACCTCGACGGCGAACATGCGCAGTAACCCGAGCAGCGTGCGCAGGTTCACCTCCTCGCCGAGTACAATGCCTTCGGTCTGATAGAACTCCGGCAGGTGGGTGGCGTCGACCTCGTCCGGACGGAAGCAGCGCACCACCCCGAAGTACTTCCCGGGCACCCGCGCCGTCGGCAGCTGCTTGGCCGACAGTGACGTGCCCTGGCTGCGCAGGATGGTGCGGCGGGCGAAGTCGCGATCGAAGCGGTAGGACCACCCGCGGCTACCGGTGTCCCAGCCATCCTCGTGGGTGGCTGCTACCTGGTCGAAGTAGGGCTGCTGAATCTCGCAGGCGTGAGTGGGGTCGGCGAGGTAGTAGACGTCGTGCTCGGCACGGGCGGCGTGGAACTGCGGCATGAACAGCGCATCCAGACACCAGAAGTTGGTCTCCACCAGGGGCCCGTCGAACTCCTCGAATCCCAGGGAGATGAGCTTGTCCTTGAGCTCGTCCATCACCGCGCCGTAGGGATTGCGTCGGCCGATGAGCACCCGGGCGGTCGGGGTGTTGAGGTTGTAGCGGCGGAAGCTGACGCTCCGCCACTTGCCGTCGGCGAGCAGGTCCGGCGTCAGCGCCCCCACCTCCTCGCCGGTGAGTCCGGCCGCCAACAGCTGCTCGCGCAGACTGCGGCCCTGCGCGGTGAGGGCATAGCGGACCGCTACCTCCTCCACTGCCCGAAACACGCCACGGCTGGCACCGCGTTTGCGCGACAGCGACTCCACCGCGGCGCGCTGCGCGCCGGACAACGCCGCCTCGTCCAGCGGCGCGGTGACCGCCTGATCGAGCAGCGAGCGGACCAAGGACACGCGTTCGCTGCTCGCCGTATCGCCGGTGAGCGTGGCGTGACGATCCTCGTCCATACGCACCACGCCCTCTTTGCTCAGTCCACCGAACGCCGATCCCACGTCCCGTTGCTCGAGCCCGGTAGCCGCCGCCAGCTCCGGCAGACCCTGTGGTCCCGCCGCGGCCAGCGCCCGCAGGATGAGCTCCTCGGCGGTGCCCTCTTTTTGCTGTCCTTCACCCACCTCGGTGAGCTGGTACTCCACGCGGCTGCTGCGCTCGGCCTCTTCGACCAATCCCTTCCGGGTAAGCCAGCTAAAGGCCTGGTTGCACTGGCCGGTGTTGAAGCCGTGATGCGCAACCAGGGCGGCGGCGGTGACGCTGCCCTCCTCCGCAGCACGGAGCGCGCGGACTTCGAGGGGATGTAGTTGGTCGAGGCTGATGCTGGTCATCGCTTGCGGGGCGCGGGGGTTACAGCTTCATTTCCCGTTCGAACACGCCCACCGCATCGCGCAGGAACGCCACCTTGGGCGCGGCCATTTCGCGGGCGCGGTCGAAATGGAAAGTGTCGGCGTAGCCGAGGCGCTGCTGCACCAGCTCGAGCACCTCGGCCATCGATTTGTAGTGGTGCCAAAAGAAAGCACCGATGGCAAGACGAGCAAAGCCGATGGCGCCCATGGTGTCGAGCAGATTGGCGTCGTAGAGCAGCTTGCCCTCGACGGTGGTGGGGTCCCCGCCGGGACGGTGGTTGAGAATGGCCACGATAACCTGCGGGATCTTCTCCGGCTGAAACCCGGTCTCGGCGAGGATCAGCTCCGCCTTCTGCGCCGATTCGCTGAGGCGAATCGCCGGTGTCTCCACATTGTGGAGGAAGCTGGCGGCGTGCAGCACGTCGTCGTCGTAACTCTCACCTTCACCGATCTCCCGTGCCAGGTGATAGACCCGGTACGAGTGCTCGAACCCAGACGCCAGTCGCCCGGCGGTCAGGTCCTTAGCGTACTGCGTGATCAGCTTGCGCATGGGCGGATTGTAAGCCGGCCGAGTCCATTGTCTACAGCGGCGGACAGCCAGCACCACCGGCATCGCAGATTGGTGCCAAGGAGGCGTCGCTGGCGTATGGTGGGTGGCATGGTAGTGGTCCTCGCCCGCGACATCACCGCGAAACAGAAGAACGCGGTGCGTACTCACCTCGAAGCGCTGCGCTTCCAGGTGCAGGAGATCGAGGAGGAGGATGGCACCGTCTTCGGCGCCGTGGGAGCCGAAGAGCAGGATCTGCGCGAGGTGGAGCAACTGCCCGGGGTCACCAAGCTGGTGCCGCTCACCAAGCCCTACAAGCTCGCCTCTCGGGAGCTCAGGAAACAGGACAGCGTCGTCGACCTGGGGCCGGTTCGCATTGGCGGCGGAAGGCTAACGGTGGTGGCCGGCCCCTGCGCGGTGGAGTCGCGGGAGCAGATCCGCGACGTTGCGGCCCAGCTGGCAGACTCGGGAGCCGCGGCCCTGCGTGGCGGTGCCTTCAAGCTGCGCACCTCTCCCTACTCGTTTCAGGGAATGGGAGTAGACGGCCTCGAGCTGCTGCGCGAAGCTGGCGACCGGGTCAGGTTGCCGGTGGTGTCGGAGCTCACCTCCCCCGACCACCTCGCGCCATTCGCCGAGATGGTGGACATGGTACAGATCGGCGCCCGCAACATGCAGAACTATGAGCTGCTGAAACGGGTAGGTGAGTGCGGCAAGCCGGTGCTGCTGAAGCGGGGCCTGGCCGCGACCATCGAAGAGCTGCTGATGTCGGCAGAATACCTGTTGGCGCACGGCACCTCCGCCGTCGTGCTCTGCGAGCGCGGCATCCGCACCTTCGAGACCTCCACCCGCAATACCCTGGACCTGTCCGCGATCCCCGTGGTCAAGAAGCTCAGCCACCTGCCGATCCTGGTGGATCCCAGCCATGGCACCGGCAGCCGCGACAAGGTTGCGCCCATGGCGTTGGCGGGTCTTGCCGCCGGCGCCGGAGACAATATGATAGGTAGAACCACAGCGATCCACCGGTTTCAGGAACTGCAGATCGTGGTCATGCCCGGCAATCATGACATCCGCGATGTTACAAACATGATCTTTGAGCATGTCGTAATAAATACCCCCCGCGCCAGGCACACCGTCATAGATCCCGGCGTTACCGTGCCTGCCATTAGAAATAAACGGATGGTGCGCAAACGCAATTTTCCAGGGTGCCGGAGATTGGCTGAGTGTTTCATCGATCCACTCAGCCTGTGTTTTTCTATAGGGTAATTGCCAGTAATCCTGACAGAAAAACTGCTGGTAGCATATCGGTCTGTTTCCCCCACCGGAGAGAAATAGTAAATATCGAAAATCCAAAGGCTGATATGACCCCAGCAGCACTACCTCTTAACGTATTACTACCCACACTTTCAAAGACCATTATAGCAATGCCAAACGTAGCAAAGCATATAGCTATTATAGTGTAATTAGGAACTTTCTCTCCGAGACAAAGATACCCAAGAATTGCAGTTATAAACGGGGCAGCAGCAAAAAG
>CAJWOB010000199.1 GCA_913043885.1 uncultured Spirochaetaceae bacterium
CCTACACCCACGTGGCGTCATACGACTCCGGCGATCGGCTACTTGCCCCACGAGCTGTCGCCGATGCTGTACGTCATCGACGACCGGGTAACCCGCGTGGTCGGGATGTCCACCCGGCAGCAGAGCTATCGCTACCCCACGGCAGCCAAGGCGGATATCCAGGTGGCACTGATGCACACCGCCAAGGACGTGGTGCTGCGCATGGCGGTGGGTCATACCAGCAGCGCGATGCCGCGGCGGGTCGGCGCGGGCGAAAGCGCCCACTGGCACCACGTCAAGGGGTCGCACGGTGTGCTCGAGCTGGGCCGGACGCCGGGGGAGAAGCCCAAGATGTGGGTGGAGGACTGGGACATGGGTGCGCCGCTGAGTGTGGAATGGAGCGAGGCGCGCCACCACGACCCTCCCGAGGTAGCGGCTACTGGCCAGGGCGACCACGGCGGCCGCGACTACTACGCGTTTGCGGCGTTCGCCGATACCGTACTGCGTGGCGAGCCGCTAGAGATGGACGTGTATACCGGCGTGGAAACGGCGGCTCCCGCTGCGGCGGCCATCGCCTCGATCGAGCAGGGGAGCGCCCCGCAGTCGGTACCCGACTTCCGGCCTGGCCCACACCGCAAGGCTGGCGAGCTCCCCGCGGGGGTGACCATCTGAGCCCGCCGATTCTGCTCGTCTACCGCAGCGACGCCCCCAACCGCTTTCAGCGCTACGTCGAGGAGATCCTACTCATGGAGGGGATCGGCTGGTGGCAGACCCTGGACCTTGCCGATCGCCCCGTGCTGGCGGACGGTCTCGTCCAGGCGCGGGTCGCGGTCGTGGCGGCCGTGACGCTGACGGCCGAGGAAGTGGCCACGCTGGAGCGGTTCGTGGCGGGGGGCGGCCGCCTGGTGGCGTTCCGGCCCTGCCTGGAGCTGGCCGAAGCGTTCGGACTGCGACCGTTCGATGCACAGACCGACGGTACGCGGCGATTCCCCCGCAACGTCGCCGACCGCTACCTGCAGCTGAACGCCGCCTGTCCGACCACCCAGCACGCGCCGGTCCGCGATCTGCAGGTGCACGGACGGGCAGACATGTACGAGTGGGACGGCCCTGCCGAGAGCGTGGTGGCCCACCTGGCGGGCTTCCTCGGCGAGCCGACCCGCCACCCGGCGATCGTGGCGACCGCACATGGCGACGGCAGGGCGGCGGTCTTCACCTACGACCTGGCCGCCTCGACCGTGCAGTTCCACCAGGGGCGCCGCGAGCAGGCCAGCGACGGCAGTCGGCCCGAGTCAGACGGCGACGCCATGTTCAAGGCCAACGACCTGTTCATCGGCCTCCTGGACGAGCGGCTCCGCGACCTGCCACAAGCCGATCTCCACCAGGACCTGTTCGTCGACCTGCTGGCGTGGGTGCTCGCTCCCGAGGTGCCGCTGCCGCGGTTGTGGTATTTCCCGCGGGCGGCGCCGGCGGCGGCGCTCTTCGACGGCGACAGCGACAGCATGGATCTCGAGGACCTGGACGCGGTCATCGACCTCTTCGATCGGCACGGCGTGCCGTTCACGCTGTTCCTCAAGAGAGAGTCGTTCGAGCTCGTGCCGCCGTCGCGAGCGGCGCAGCTTCACGACGCCGGCCATGGCCTCGGGCCTCACCCCGAGTTCACGCCCCAGCCGCGACTGGGGGAGCTGCGCATCTCCCTGACCGAGCAAGTAGATAGATACCGTGCCCGCTACCCACAGCAGCCGGTGGGGATCCGCCACCATAGCGTTATCTGGGTGGGGTGGACGGAGACGGCCGCCTTCCTCGCCGAGCACGGCATTCGTCTCGACACCAACTTCATACCGGTCCGCTACTTCGGCCGCGGCTACCTCAACGGCAGTGGGCTGCCGTGTCGCTTCATGGACGAACAGGGGCAGCTCATCGACGTGTACGAGCAGGTGACCCTGAGCACCGACGACGGCTGGCGAACGGACAAGGCGTTCTTCCCGGCGCAGACGGTGGAGGAGTGCATTGCCGCTTCCACGCGCCAGATCGAGGATGCCGCCGACCGCTTCCATACCGTCTATCACCCCTACTTCCACCCGGTGCATGTCCGCCCTCATCGCGCCGACACCCTGCGCTGGATCGAGGCGGCGCTTGGCGAGTGCGCCGCGCGCTCCCTGCCTGCCTTCAACGACCGCGACTGGGTGGCGTTCAACGACGCCCGCCGCGCGGTGCAGCTCACCGAGATGGACGGCGGCGTCGGCAGCGGTCAGCTTCGGTTTGCGCTGGAGGCGCGCGACGCGGTGGTGGCGCTGAGCGTGGTGCTGCCGACGCAGGCAACCACGGTGATGGTGGATGGCGGTGCGGTGGCGATCGAGCGCCACGTTCGCGAGGGGCGGGAGCAGGCGTTTCTGACCCTCGACTTCACCGCCGGACAGCGCCACGCCATAGAGGTGTGGCTCGCAACGGACTATAGCTTGTCCCTGTAGTTGGGGGTCCTCAGCCTGCGCGGCAGGTGGTGCACGCGGTTGAGGTAGTCGATGACCACGCGCCGCTCCCCCTCCGGCGGGGTCTGGTACCAGTGCATCTGACTGAGGGAGGTGTTATCCAGCTCGAACCACGAGGCGAAGGTGTGCGCTCCCTGCGCCATTCGCTTCACCAGCGCGTCCCCGGAGCCACCGTGGCCGACGGCGCAGACGATGTCGGCGGGCGACGTGGCCGTCTGGTGGGCGTCCGTCACCAGGTCGAGGAAGCGGCCGGCGTTGTCGCCCATGCCCAGCATCGCATTATCCACCCCTGGCCACGAGCCAAACCACCACCCCTCATCGGTGACGTCGTCGCCCAGCCGCGCCTCCCGCACTAGCTGCAGCATCTCGGTGCGGCTCAGGCCCGGGTGTTGCTTGACGCTGCCGTCCGGCTCGTAGGCGTACTGCCCCCACATCTCGTGGAGCGGTACCGCCACCTGCACCGGCAGTCCCAGCGCGGCTGCGATAGGCGCGGCGGTCTGCAGCGCGCGCCGGAACGGGCTGCTGTAGACGGCCACCACCTGGCCTGCGTAGGTGCGGGTGAGGTGGCGGGCCACGGAGCGTGCCTGCCGGTGGCCGAGCGCGGTCAGCGGCGAGTCAGGGTGGTGGCCCCCCGCCGAGGTGCCTGCGTTGTTGGTGCTTTGCCCGTGGCGGACGAAGAGTAGCTTCATATGCGATGACGACAGTGGCTGGCGGTCCGGACTAGGCTACGAAGGCCACGCTCGCCGGCATCGGCACCTGCGTGTGATGGCCAGTCGCGGTCAGCGCTCCGGTGTCGGCACCGACGGCGAACGAGTAGAGCGTGTCGCTGGCCTCGTTGGCGGCTACCAGCCAGCGGCCATCGGCGGTCAGCCGAAAGCCGCGCGGGGTACTGCCCCGGGTGGGCTCGTTGGCCAGCAGTGTAAGATTGCCACTCTTCTCGTCGATGGCGTACACACTGATAGAGTCTGGACCGCGGTTGGAGGAGTAGGCGAAGCGCCCACTGGGGTGCACGTGCACGTCGGCGGTGGAGTTCACCCCGTCTGCGCTGTGTCCCGACTCCGCCGTCAGGGTAGAGATAGTCTGCAGTGCGGCAAATGTGCCGGAGGTCGCCTCGAACGATAGCGCGGTAATCGTCATGTTCAACTCGCCCATCAGGTAGGCGCGATCGCCGCGCGGCGCGAATGCCAGGTGGCGGGGCCCGGCGCCGGGAGACGATGAGATCGACGAGAGCTCGGTGAGACCGGGCGGGTCGTAGCTGACCGCGTACACCAGGGTCTTGTCGATGCCGAGGTCGGCCACTATCAGGCGGCTGCCATCGGTGGTGACGTTTGCGGAGTGGGCGTGGGGAGAGGTCTGCCGCTCGGGGTGCACGCTGCTGCCGACGTGGGCGACGGAGATCGACGGCTGCGGGGCGCCGTTGGCGTCGAGCGGCACCATGGCCACGCCGCCTCCCTGATAGCACGCTGCGAAGACCGCCCGCTGATCGGGAGCCATGCCTAGGTGGCATGGCCCGGCAATGTCGACCGGCTGTTCGCCGATAAGGCTCAGCGATCCGTCGGCGCGGTCGATGGCGTAGGCGCGGACCGCGGCGTCCTCGGGGGCGTCCGTGAGGTTCCGCTCGTTGACGGCGTAGAGGATGGTGCCATCCCCGTTGCCGAGTACGTAGGCCGGGTTGTCGGCGGCGTGAGCGAGGCTGCACTCGGACATCTCGCCGCTCCGCGCATCGAAGTCGCAGCGATAGATCCCTTCGCTGCTCGACTCGTCCGTGTAGGTACCGATGAACATCCGCATAGGTGAGGGGAGTCTACGTGTCAGGGGCCACTCGCTGCCACAGGTACTCCAGGGAGTATCGTGGCCGCCAGCCGAGGACCCGCTCGATCTTGTCGCTGCGGTACTTGCGATGCGGTAGCCGCGTCGATACGAAGTAGCTCTCGCAACGCGAGGGCAGCTTGGCGAGCTCGACCTCGAGCGCGGCCCGCACCGCTGTCCCGGTATCCGGCCAGGCGATGGTAAACGGCACCAGGTCCTTTCCGGGCGCCCCCGAGTCGTTGCGGTCGGCCGGTGGCCTCGCCGTCGGCGCTGCGTCGCGCATCAGATAGAAGAGAAGCGTCTGCACGTAGATGTCGTGGTGGCCCGACCACAGACGGAGGATCTCGTGGCCGAGCGCTTTGGTAAGGGCGTACAGCCGAGTACCGGGTTGGGGCGTATCGTCGGGAGACAGCCCGCGGTCCCAGTCGTCGTAGAGGGGGCCGCTTACCTGGTAGTAGGGGCCAGTATTGACGATGCGTCGGATGCCATGCTCGGTGGCCGCCAGCGCCACGTTGTGGTTGCCGCGAGTATTCACCGCGAAGGCGGCATCCCTTTCGCTGCGCGCCACCGACAGGTTGACGATCGCGTCCATGCCGGCGGCAGCAGACATCACCGCCGCGGTATCGCCGGCATCGAGCCGACGGTAATCGTGGCGCAACGTGGCGGGCCGCTCGGCGATGTCGGTGACCAGTAGGCGGTGGCGGCCTTGCAGCGCGCTCACCACATGGGGGCCCATCGAGCCACAGCCCCCCAGGATCAGAACGTTCACGGCCTATGACCCCGGCAGGATCGGCGCTTCGGTCGGCAACTGACCGTCGGGATACCCGAGCAGCGACGCTGCGTCCCGCATCAGATAGCGCGGCTCGGGAAGCGGCGATTGAGCATGGATCACATGCCAGCTACGCAGTGGCGCCCGCACCGCGCGGTCGACCACGTCCGCCAGGTGGTCGATGCCGATGGCGTGGATACCACGGGCTACGTGGTGCAACTATGGCGGCACAAAAGAGGGGTATACGGAACTCGGCTCCGGGTATAGCCAAGACCAGTGCCGAGCTGAATGTGTCCAGCGTTCAAACTGCGTCGCCATCGCTTGGAACCCCACGTACAATCGTAACACTTATTGCACGATCTACTTCAAGTGCGGGGTGAGTTCCCCCAGCTCATACGCTGGCTGGTT
>CAJWOB010000200.1 GCA_913043885.1 uncultured Spirochaetaceae bacterium
TCGCGATCGGCGGGCCACGGCAGTAGCCCATGCCAGCGCAGCAGGGTGAGCGTGCGCTTGAGGTCGTAGCCACAGTGAACGGTAGGCGCTGCCTCCAGCAACGGCGCTACCGCTGCCGTCAGCCGCCACGGGTCTCCATCGGCAGGTAGATACCAGCCGCGGCCCGCTTCGTCGCTAACGGCCAGGCCGATCAGCTCAGCGCTGTGGGCGGTGGTGCCGCTGTCCTGCGCCCACCAACCGAGTCGGGCGGCCCCCGCCAGCTGTGCCACCACCTCGGCCTGGTCCTCCGGCCCCACCAGCCGATAGTCGACCGCCCCGCGATCGAGCTCCCGTAGCGCGCCGCCGTCGCCATCTCCGGCGTCGGAGTCGGCGCCCTCCGGCGCGCCGGCGGCAGTGGCGCTGCCGCCCCATAGACGGGTGATTACGGAGTTGAACTCCAGCTCGCGGAACACCGGGATAACGCGATCCGGGTCCAGACCGGCGAAGGCAAGGCTATCGAAGTCGACGTCGATCTCGACATCCAGGTCGATGGTCGCCAAACGCTTGGACAGGATCGCCTGCTGCGCATACGACTCGATGTTCTCCTTCTGCTTGCCCTTGAGCGAGTCGGTATTCGCGACCAGCTCCTCGACACTGCCGAACTGCGCGATGAGCTTCTGCGCCGTCTTCTCGCCGACGCCGGGCACCCCGGGAATGTTGTCGACGCTATCGCCTGCCAGCCCGATCAGATCGATCACCTGCTCCGCGCTCGCCACCCCCCAGCGCTCCCGCACCCCGGGCAGGTCGTAGACGATCGGCGGATCGCTGGCCATGCGACCGATGCGGTACAGGAAGGTCCGGTCGGTAACCAGCTGAGCGAAGTCCTTATCGAGGGTGACGATGAAGGTCTCGTACCCCTCGCCTTCGGCGCGACGTGCCAGCGTGCCGATTACATCGTCAGCCTCCACGCCGGCGGTGCTCAACATGGTGATGCCCATGGCGTCGGTGAGCTTGCGCACCGCCGGCAGCGCGTCAGTGAGGCCCTCGGGCGCCTTCTCGCGCTGCGCCTTGTAGTCGGGGTACTCCTCGGTACGACGATTCGGGCCCGGGTGATCGAACACCACCGCGATGTGGGTGGGCTGCTCCGCCTCGATGATCTGCAGCAGCGAGGTGGTGTAGCCGAAGGCGGAGGAGGAGTTGTAGCCGGTTGAGGTGAGGCGTGGGTTGTTGAGGAAGACGAAGAACGCCCGATACACGATGGGCATCCCGTCGATCAGAAACAGGCGCTTGCCGGCGCCGGACGACGGCGCGACGCCCTTCGCCACCGCTACTCGCCCTGCTCGGCTATCAGGTTGCGTAGCTGGAAGGAATGGCGGATGGGATGCATGACGGCATGCTCGAGCAGCCCCTCGGCGCTGGTCTGCGCACGCGAGAAGCGGAAGGTCTCGTCGGTGCAGCGATCGCCCGGAACATCGCGCAATGGGATGGCATAGCGGTCGATCAGGTGCTGCACGTACTCATCGGCGCGACTGGCTACCTCGTCCAGGTCCGGTGGCCGCCGGACGCCCGGGTCGCCGAGCTGCAGGTTGCGGCACAGCCACACCAGGTACGACCGCGCGGCACCCAAGACGTGCGAGAGCAGCGTCTCCAGCGAATGGTAGTCATCGCCACCCCCCGCGGGGAGCGACACCCCCGCCTGCTGCGCCTGCCGCCAGATGCTGAGGAACTCCCGCAGGTGGTGCTCATGTAGCGCCACCAACGCGCGCGCACCCCCGTAGGCGTAACCGTCGCGGTCGCGGCTGCCGCCGCCGGCGGGCTCAGGGGACAAAGTTGAGGAGCCGCCCGGGTACGTAGATGACGCGTCGCGGCGTGCCGTCGCCAATCGCCCGCTGCACGTTGTCGATGCCCCGTGCCGACGCGGTTGCCCCCGCCTCGTCGATATCGGCGGGTACCTCCACCTTGCCGCGCACTTTGCCGTTGACCTGCACCACCAGCGTTACCACATCGTCGGCGGCCAGCTCCTCGTCGTGGTCCGGCCACGCCTGCTGGTGGACGCTGTAGGGCTGGCCCATGGCCGCCCACAACTCCTCGGTGATATGCGGCGTTACCGGCGCCATCAGCTTCAGCAGCGTGGCCACGCTCTCGACAAACGCCGGATCGGCGGCGCACCCGCGCTCGGCCTCCAGCAGGGCGTTGGTCAGCCGCATGAGCGCGGACACCACCGTGTTGAACTCGAACCGCTCGAGGTCCGCGGTAACGGAGCGGATGGCCTTGTGGGTGGCGCGCTGCAGCTCCCGCACCGCGTCCGGCCCACCCGCACCGGCCACTGCGCCCGCCGCGGTGCGGTGCACCAGGTCCCACACGCGGTGTAGCCACCGCACCACGCCGTGGATGTTCTCGGAGCTCCACGGGCCGCCCTCGGCCCATCGGTAGCCGAACATCAGGTAGGCGCGCACGGTGTCGGCGCCGTACGCCGCCACCTGCTCGTCGGGGTCGATCACGTTGCCCCGGGACTTGCTCATACGGTGGCCGTCCGGCCCGAGGATCTGCCCCTGATTGCGCAGCTGCAGCATCGGCTCGTCACCGCTGACAACCCCCATGTCGCGGGCCGCCTTGTGAAAGAAGCGGGCGTAGATGAGGTGCATGGTGGCGTGCTCGGCACCACCGGTGTAGGTGTCCACCGGCATCCAGTACCGGTACTCCTCTTCGTCGAACGCGCCGTCCTCGAAGGCCGGGCTCAGGTAGCGCAGGTGATACCACGAGGAGCAGATAAACGTGTCCAGGGTGTCGGTTTCGCGCTCGGCCGGCTCGTCGCAGTTAGGGCAGGTGGTGTGGCGCCACGTGGGATGGAACTTGAGCGGGCTCTCGCCGGTTGGCCGCCATTCGATGTCGTCGGGAAGCTCGACCGGCAGCTGATCCTCGGGAACCGGCACCACGCCACAGCTCTTGCAGTAGACGATGGGGATCGGACAACCCCAGTAGCGCTGCCGCGAGACCAGCCAGTCGTGCAGCCGGTAGTTGATGGCACGCTCACCGCTGCCCCGCTCCGCCAGCCAGGCGATCGTTGCCGGAATCGCCTCGTCCGCGGGGGTGCCGGTCAGCGGCCCGGAGTTGATCATCGGTCCGGCAGCCATCGTCGGCAGCTCCGCCGGCACCGCGTCGGCATCGCCGATGACCGGCCGGATCTCCAATCCAAACTGTGTCGCAAACGCGTGGTCGCGCTCGTCGTGGGCGGGCACCGCCATGATGGCGCCGGTGCCGTAGGAGAGCAGCACGTAGTCGGCGATCCACACCGGGATGCGCTCGTCGTTCACCGGGTTGATGGCGTAGCCGCCGGTGAACACGCCGGTCTTCTCGCGTCCCACCGCCAAGCGCTCGATATCGGTCTCGCGCCGCGCCGCCTCGACGTAGTTGTCCACCTCGGCGCGTCGTTCATCGGTGGTCAGTGACGGCACCAGCGGGTGCTCCGGGGCAAGCACCATGAAGGTAGCGCCCCACAGCGTGTCGGGGCGGGTGGTGAACACCTCCAACGGCTCGCCCGCCTCCGTGCGAAAGGTGACGTGGGCCCCCTCGCTGCGCCCGATCCAATTCGTTTGCGCGTGGCGGATGGTGTCCGGCCAATCGATGCTGTCGAACTGCAGCAACTCGTCGGCGTACTCGGTAGTGCGGAAGAACCACTGCTCCAGGTCGCGCTTGATAACCGGAGTGCCACACCGCTCGCACAGCCGTTCCTCGCCGACGACCTGTTCGCGGGCCAGCGTGGTGTTGTCCTTGGGGCAGAAATCGACCGCCGACAGCTTGCGGTAGGCCAGCCCCTTCTCCAGCAGCTTGAGGAAGAACCACTGCGACCAACGGTAGTAGGCGGGGTCGGCGGAAGTTGCCTCCCGCCGCCAGTCCCACATCGCCCCCATGGTGCGCAGCTGGCGGCGCATGTTGGTGATGTTGGCGTAGGTCCATTCCTTCGGATGGATGTTGCGTTCGATGGCGGCGTTTTCGGCCGGCAAACCGAACGCATCGAACCCGATCGGCAACATGACGTTGTAGCCCCGCATCCTCAGATAGCGGGCGCGCGCGTCCGAGGGGGTCATTACGTACCAGTGGCCGATGTGCAGGTCCCCGGACGGATAGGGGAGCATGGTCAGGAAGTAGAACTTGTCTCTGCCGGGGTCTCTGTCTGCGTGGTGCAGGCCATCGGCCTCCCACCGCTGCTGCCACTTCGCCTCTATGCTGCCGGGGTCATAGGGCGACTGGGAAGTCGCCTGCGACTCAGAAGCCGAGGCCGACGTCGCAGCCTCGGCGCGCACCTCACCCCCGTCTGCCGCGGCGGTCGAATCCGGCGTGGCCGGCTCTGTTGTCGTCTGTCGATCTGCCATCGCCACTCCAGTGAGCGGGCGGGACCTAGGTGGGCTCCTGCCCCCGGACCATCACCACTTTCCCGGTTCGCACCAACTCTACGATAGAGAACTTTCGCATCATGTGGATGAGCGAGTCGATCTTCCCGCTGCCGCCGGTGGCCATGATGATGACGGAGTGCTCGGTGAGGTCGACAGTTTGGCACTCGAAATGCGAGGCGATCTGCAGCGCCTCGGTGCGTTGCTCCGCGTCGACGAATACCTTCACCAGCGCCAACTCCTTGACCACGGCATTGTCGAATGTGTGGTCGAAGCAGTGCAGCACGTCCACCAGCTTGTTGACCTGGGCGATGATCTGCTGGAGCCCGTCGCGATCGCCGCTGGCACCGATGGTCATCCGCGATCGCTCGCCCTCCTTGGCGGGCGACACCACCAGCGACTCGATGTTGAAGCCCCGTCGGGCAAAGACCTGGGCGATGCGCGCCAGCACACCCGGCTTGTTGGCCACCAACGCGCTGATGGTGTGAATCGCGGGGGGAGGCGGTTCCTGGGTTGCCGATGATGCCATCTCAGGTAGACCCCGTCGGCTTTTCCATCCGCTCGGTCGGCGGCTCCACCAGCATGTCCTCTAGTGGTCGGCCAGCTGGAATCATCGGAAAGACGTTGTCCGCCTTCTCCACCTCCGCGTTCACCACCACCGGACCGTCGTTGTACTCCAGCGCGGCCGTCAGGACACGACGAACGTCTCCGGGCCGGCGCAGGTTGAATCCCTTGGCACCGTATGCCTGTGCCAGCTTGGCAAAGTCGGGGTTGCCCTGCAGATCCACACCGCTCTCCCGATCGTCGTAGAACAGCTCCTGCCACTGGCGCACCATGCCGAGATAGTGGTTGTTCAGCACGATGACCTTGATCGGCAGCCGGTGAATGCAGGCGGTGGCCAGCTCGCTGAGGGTCATCTGGAACCCGCCGTCGCCGACAATTGCCAGAACCACGTCGTCCGGACGCCCCAGCTGGGCCCCGATCGCGGCGGGAAACCCGTAGCCCATGGTGCCGGCGCCCCCCGAGGTAAGCCAGTTGTTGGGCCAGTCCGTGCGATAGAACTGCGC
>CAJWOB010000201.1 GCA_913043885.1 uncultured Spirochaetaceae bacterium
GAGGCGCCGTGCGCTTCGTGTCGAGCTTTGTCGATGGCAACGCCGGCGAGTCGGTGAGGATGGAAGCCGAGCTCGATGGTGAGGTCGCCGAGACCGTGCGTACCGAGGGCAACACGCTCGTCTGGGAGTTCGCTCCGGCGCTCGCACAAAATCAGGTCGCATCACAGGATGCGCTCCCCGAAGAGGTCGAGCCCAGGGCGCCCGAGGCTGGTGACAGCTTCACCTCTGCCCCTCCGCTCATCGTCACAGACCCTACCAAGGTCTCGCGCGTGCCTGGCATGAGCCGCAAGCGCCTGACGATCGATCTTCGCAACGCCGACATCCAGAACGTGCTTCGCCTCATCTCACGTGAAGGCGGCGTCAACATCATCGCTGGTGACGACGTCAGCGGCACCGTGACCATGCGCCTGCGCGGTGTGCCTCTCGAAGAGGCATTCCTCACCATCCTCCAGTCTCAGGGGCTGGGCTTCGAGAAGCGCGCCAATGTCATCCGCGTCACCACGCAGAAGACCCTGCTCGACGAGCAGACCATCCTCGGCACCGCAATCGGCGCCGGGCAGATGGGTCTGCTCCCGGTGCCGGAGATTCAGTATCTGGCCTACTACCAGCATGCACAGGACCAGATACGCGGCGAGGCCGGCTCCCTGAGCTTCTTCTCGCAGGGGCAGTTCCGCAATCCGATGGTCGTTCGCATTGCCGGTTGGGCGTATCAGAAGGGCTTCGGCGGACACTTCCACAACGACAACGCGGTCGCCGCGTTGCGTGACGTCCCCGGCATCCTGATTGCCTCTCCGGCTCGCGGCGAGGACGCGGTAGGCATGCTACGGACAGCGATGGCCGCTGCTCGAGTCGATGGACGCATCGTGCTGTTCCTCGAGCCAATAGCGCTGTACCGCACCCGCCATCTGCACAGCGACGGCGACGACCTGTGGGCAGATCGCTATCCGAGCCAGGAGCAGGCGGTCCCGCTCGGCAAGGCGCGGGTGTATCGGGCGCCGGCCGCCGAAGCGCCGAGCGCCGTTGCTCCCGCCGACCTCACCATCGTCAGCTGGTCGAATGGACTCTGGCTGTCGCTGCAGGCGGCCCAGCAGCTGGCCGAGAAGCACGGCCTCGGCGCCGAGGTCATCGACCTACGATGGCTGGCACCGCTAGACATCGACACGGTACAGCGGTCGGCGGCGACAACCGGACGCGTCTTGGTGGTGGACGAGGGCCGCCGGACCGGTGGCGTGGCCGAGACCGTGATCACTTCCCTAGTGGAGCGTGCGACAGCCGACTCCCCTGCGCCGGCGATCGCACGCTACGCCGCCGCGGATTGCTATATCCCACTCGGCCAGGCCGCCGAGCTGATGCTGCCGTCGCGGGACGGCATCGTCCAGGCCGCGCATGCGCTGTGTAATCGCGCCGCCGCGGGCGTGCCGGCTGTCGAGCCGCCTGAAGCGACCCTGGCTGCAACGGCCCGTGGGCGTTCCAAACGCTCGCACCGCCCAGCAGCCGCCGCCAGGTAGCGAGCATCGTGTCCGACTCCCGCCAGCGCGCGCTCGTCGTCTGCCCTGGCCGCCGCTCGTACACCAGCGCCGAGCAGGGCTACCTGCGCCGGCCGCTGGCCGACACTTCGCGGACGCAGCTGGATGAGGCCATCGCGGCTGTGGACGAGCAGCGCGCCACCGCCGGGCTGCCCGCGCTCGGGGAGATAGACGGCGCAGACCGGCTGTCGGCGGCGCACCAGGCGGGCGAGAACATCTCCTCACTCATCCTGGCCTGCACCGCGCTGGACTTCCTCAGCATCGACACGAGCCGGGTCGAAGTGGTGGCCGCAGCGGGCAACAGCATGGGCTGGTACTCGGCGCTGTTCTGTGGCGGCGCCCTGTCCCTCGAGGACACGTTCACCCTGGTGCAAACGATGGGCTCGATGGCACGCGACACCCCGGAGGGTCTGATCGGCGGTCAGCTGCTCTACCCCACCGTCGGCGAGGACTGGCGCCACGACCCCACCAGGGAGGCCGCCGTGGCCTCGGCACTCCAGACCGCCGCCGCCGGGGGCCACCGCGCCGGTTGCTCGATTCACTTTGGCGGCTTCGCGGTCGTGTGGGGCGACGAGGCCGCCTTGGCGACCGCCGAGGCGGCGCTGCCGGTCCTGCAGATGGGGTCGCGCAGCTACCCGCTACGCCTGCGCGGCCACGCCGCGTTCCACTCCCCGCTCCTGCAACCCTATTCCGACCGCGGCGTCGCGCAGCTCAGCGACATCGGCTGGCACCAGCCCGCGCTACCGATGATCGACGGCAGGGGCCATCAATGGCGCCCCTTGTCCACCGACCCGGCGGCACTGCGCGACTACACACTGCGGACCCAGGTGCTGGAGACCTACGACTTCACCGCCAGCATCCGTGTGGCGATGCGGGAGTACGCCCCCGACCTGGTGCTGTGCCTGGGTCCCGGCGACTCCTTGGGCGCTGCGGTGGCGCAGGTGCTCATCGCCGAGGGCTGGCAAGGCATCGCAGACCGCGACACGTTCACCGCCCGCCAAGCAGGGAGCCCGCTGCTGGTGTCCTTCGCCCGTCCCGAACAGCGAGCGCTGGCCGTGGCGGGCTGAGCTGGTCGCGTGTCATCACCCCTAGCTACCGGCCTCGACGCCGCCCTCGGGATACTCCCGCTGCACGGCACGGTCCAGGAGTACGCATGGGGAGCACAGGGCACGCTCGCTCGGCTGCTCGACCGCACGCCATCGGGCAAGCCGGAGGCCGAGTACTGGCTGGGCGCTCACCCTGCGTCCCCGTCGCTGGTGGAGCTCGACGGCTCGATCCTGCCACTGGATCAACTGATCGCGGAGGCGCCGACGCAAACGCTGGGTGCCGGTCGCGCCCGCCATAGCCTGCCGTTTCTGCTGAAGCTGCTCGCCGTGGGACGGCCGTTGTCGCTGCAGGTGCACCCCTCCAAGAAGCAGGCCGAGGCCGGCTTCGACCGCGAGCAGGACGCCGGCGTCCCGCTCGACGCCGGCCACCGCTCCTACCGCGACCGTAACCACAAGCCGGAGGTGCTGCTCCCCCTCGAGCCGACTACCGCCATGTCGGGGGTGCGCCAGCCCGAGGAGGTGGGCGCAGCCCTGGCCTCCGTCGCAGCGGCCGCCGCCGGCGCTGCGCTGCCGCCGTCGCTGGCGGACCTGGGCCTTGGCGAGGCGCCGCCAGACCCCGCGCACTGGGCCGCCCGTTTGGCGAAGGCGCTGCGCGGCGTGTTTTCACTGTCCGCCGATGCCGGTGCGGCGCTGCAGCGGGGCCTCTGCGAGTCGCTCCCAGCCGACACCCCCACCGGCGCGCTACTCCACCAGCTGGCGGCGGCGTTCCCCGGCGACCCGACTGTGGTCGCCGCGCTGCTGCTCAATCAGGTTACGCTGCAGCCGGGCGAGGCGCTGTATAGCGGCGCCGGCACGCTGCACGCCTATGTCAGCGGGGCCGGCGTGGAGCTGATGGCCAGCTCCGACAACGTACTCCGCGCCGGGCTTACCCCCAAGCACATCGACGCCGACGAGCTGCTGGCGATTGCCGATCTGCGACCGTCGCCGCCACAGACAGTCACGCCAGGACCGGCCGCGCCGGGGACGGCCGCGGGCAGCATCGAGAGCGTCTACCGCACCCCGGCGCAGGAGTTCCAGCTCTCGGTAGTCCACCTGGCGCAGGTCCCGCCTCGCGGCGCCGATATACCCAGTGGCGATGGACCGGAGATCCTGCTACTCCTCGGCGACGACGCCCGAGTGCAGCTCCGCTGGGGCGACGGGGAGCTGGAGCTGAGCCGCGGTGGCGCCGTGTTCGTGCCGGCGGCGGTCGACGCCTACCAGATCGCGGGGGCAGGCGAGCTGTATCGCGCCCGCCTGCCCAACTGACGCTCCGCCGCTGCCTCTAGGCGTCCGCCAAGGTGCCCTCGACGCGCCGCCCGATGGCGACGACCGGCAGCAGCAGCAATACACAGACGCCGACGCCGATCAGCAACGTTCCCCCCACCTCATCCAACCCCTTGCCGGAGGCGGTGATGTCGAAGATCGGGCCGAGGAAGTAGTAGGAGGGGAACAGCCTGGCGATCCACTGCGGCAAGCCCGGAAAAAGGAAGAACACCGCCGGGGCAAAGACCAGGATGCCCGCACTCTTCCAGATGGCGAACATCGTGGTCATGTCCTTGGCGATGCCGCCCAGGATCAGCCCGAACTCGGAGGCCATCACCACCGCGACCAACAGTGCGCTCACCATCGCCCACGGCTGCCCGCCGAAGCCGCCGTTCAGAGCCAACGCCACGCCGCCGGCCAGCGACGCCGCCACGATGCCGAACAGGGCCTTGGCCACCATGGCGTCGGTCATCTGCGCCGGCGTGGTGACCATCGCCAGCAGGGTGCCGCGCTCCTTCTCCTGTACCAGGCTCGCCGCCGGCATGAAGGTGCCGCCGAGCAGCAGCGCCATCAGGATGATCAGCGGTGCCAGTCGGTCCGCGATCGGCAGCGCGGTGGTATCGCCGACGTCCTCCACCGCAACCATCACCGGAGCCGGCGAGCCGGCCACCTCCCTCACCATGTCGACGGTAGCCACCGCCAGGATGGCGCGGTTGTTGGCCAGCGATTCGCCGCTGAAATGAATCTCCAGCGGGGGGCGGCTGCCGTTGCGCACCGCCTCGTCGAAGCCCGGTTGGAGGATGAGCCCGGCGTCGAGGTCGTGGCGCTCCACCTGCCGTTTCAGCTCGTCGCCGTCGTCCAAGAGGAGGACGTCGATGCCCTCCAGCTGCTGCGCCGCAGCGACGATCTCCGAATCGCCGTTGTCTACCAGGCCAAACCGTGGGTTGGGGTCGAACAGCGACCCGAACACCCCCCGGATCAGAAAGGTGAAGACGACCGGGAACACCACCGCCCACAGCAGCAGCGGCGAGCGTGGTCCCAACGCGATCTCCTTGCGAAAGATGGTAGCTGTTGCGGCAGCGCTCATAGGTTCTCCACCCTCCTCTTCAGAATCAGCAGGCCGGCGGCGTAGAGCGCCACGCACCACGCCAGCAGCCGTCCTAGGTGGGGCAGCGCCTCGTTCCAGCCATCGCCGTAGCTGGTAACCCCCACCAGGGTCTGTACCAGCCCGTACGAGGGCAGCACCTGCACCCACGGGGCCGCCTGTCCCGGAAATATGGTGTCGATGACCGGCACCATCATCGGCAGCATCAACAGGACGTTGAGGAACACCACGGTGAGGAATTCCTTGCCGGACGCTCCGGCGACGAACGCCACCGCAGTGACCAGGAGCGCGCCGAGAAACACCGCCAGCAACAGGATGAGCGGGCCGGCGCCGATGCCGCCGATTAGAATCAGCAGTAGCGTGCCCTGAGAGAAGGCCAGGAGCGTGCCGAACACGGTCTTGGCCATCAGGAAGTCGCCGAGGGTGGCACGCGTCATGGTTACCGCCGTAACCGTTCG
>CAJWOB010000202.1 GCA_913043885.1 uncultured Spirochaetaceae bacterium
GCGGCGGCGCGCCGCTCCTCCGGCGGCTCACGGTCGATCAGATCGGATGGGATGTCGACCACGTCCACCCTCGCCCCCAGCAGGGTGCCGGCATGCTCGAGCGCGCTGTGGATGCTGGCGTAGGTGTCACGCGGCCCCATGTACTTGCCGGCCAGCCCGATTACCACTCGCTCTTCCGCGCCCTCGTAGCGGCTGATGTAGGTATCGAAGCTGCGCTTCTCGTCGAGTGGCCGCGCTTCCAGCCCTAGATTGTGGAGCGAGATCTCGTCCGCACGCTGGGCCCGCAGGTGGCCGGGAACGTCGTAGATCGATCGCGACGTATGGAGGTCGAGAACGTTCTCGACCGGCAGTCGCAGGCGCTGTGCCAGCTTGCGTATAACCACTTGGTCGACGGCGTTTTCGCTGCGGCACACCAGCATCTGCGGCTTCACCCCCATCTGCATCAGGAGTTGGGTGCCGTGTTGGGCGGCCTTGCTCTTCTGCTCGTTGAGGTGTGAAGCCTCGATGATCCACACCAGATTGATGAAGAAGGTGTTGTTCTCGCCTTCTTGATAGGCGAGGTCGCGCATCGCCGATATGTAGGGGCGATTCTCCTCGTCGCCGACGGTGCCGCCGATCTCGACGAGCGTGACGTCCGCCTGGTGGGCGACCGCCGACTCGCGGACGAAGCGGATGATCTCGCCGGTTACGTGCGGGTAGTACTGGACGTCGGAGCCGGAGAACCGCCCACTGCGTTCGAGTTGATTGATGCGCCGCGACAGCCTGCCGTTGGTGAAGATGTTGTGCTGCGAGAAGCTCTTGTCGACGAATCGCTCGTAGGTGCCGATGTCCATGTCGCACTCGGTGCCATCTTCGAGCACGAACACTTCGCCGTGGCGGAACGGGCTGAGCGTCCCGGCGTCCTCGTTGAAGTAGCCGTCCATCTTGATGAGGTTGGTGCGGTAGCCGCGCTGTTCGAGCAACGACGCCAGGCCGGCGGAGAACACACCCTTGCCCAGCCCGCTGATGACGCTACCGGTAACGACGATAAACTTGGTATGTCCCACGCGATAGCCGTCTGGGACCATGGAGTACTCCTCGCCCGGATCGGATCTGTCGCGCATGGCGAACAGGCCTTCCGGCAGCTCGCTCACGATGCTGTCCCCTCCCTTGAGCACCCTTCGGGTGCGCCGCGTACCGTCAGGTACGCCCGATCCCCCATGCTCTCAGGCCGCCTCGCCGGTGGAGGGTCGTTTCTCCAGCGCGTGGCGTAGCTTGTTGCCGTAGTAGGCGGCAAGGTGGGGATGTCGCACGAAAACGTTGTCGTCGTCGTATTCCAAGGTCGTATACGCCTTGGAGGCTATGATCGGCGCGCGCGGATAGTTGAACAGGCGGGCGGTACGTTCGAGGATGGCATCGAGCGACAGCCGTCGCCCGTGCAGATACATCGGCGAGGTATCCATACCGTGTTCCTCGAGCCGGTCGAGATTCTGGGCTATGCGCTTCTCCAACTCGCTGCGACTGACCCGGAAGCGGTCGTCCAGCGACGCAAACAGCAGCGTGCTCTCGTAGACCCGCGTCAGCTTGCCCATCTCGTGGCGCACCACCCGCGCCTGCTCGCGCGCGCGTAGCGAGCCGTCGGCGGGCACGCCCTCGCCGAACCGGACACACACCCGGCACCGTTGCTCTCTCATCCGCCGCGTGATAGGCGCCTTGATGAAGGTGTAGTAGTAGTCGTAGACGTACTTGGCGATCTTGGTCTTGCGCGTCTTGGCCTGATACTCCCGGAACACGATGTCTTCCGGTACCCGCTCGTAGCTGATGTTCACCGGGACGAAGAACGCGTTGTCGATCTCTATCTGCCGCACCGCGGTGTTGACCACGAGGAAGACGTACGCCGACAGCTCGGCGAACTCACCCGAGTAGGATCGACCGTATTTGACGTCTCCGGTAGGCGAGGTCTCGTAGCCGGGAAAGATCATCAGGTGCAGCTTCTCGCGCAGCACCATCTTGATCTGCTCCAGGTACAGCCTGTTGTACTGCTCTTTGGTGATGACCAACGGACGCGTGCCCAGCAGCTTGTTGGCGAAGTTGCCGAACCAGTGCTTGCCGTAGAAGGCGCGCCGGTCGCGGATCATCATGAAGGCCCCACACTTGCGCAGGAAGGAGTCGACAGGCCCGACGAAGAGGTTCTCCCCAGCCTGGATCGCCGTGCGTACATAGCGCCGGGCGAGATAGGTCTGCAACATCATCCAGTCGTATTCGCTCTGGTGATTGGGGATGAACACCAGCGTCTGACCGGCCTTGGCGCGGGAGATCACGTTTTCCAGTCCGACCACGTCCACCGACGAGAACAGACTGCGGAAGAACAGCGCCTGGCAGGTGTTGGCGGTGTTGATGACGTAACGATCGCGGCGCCAGTGGTGAAGGAGATCGAGAATCTGCGCTGAGCTTAGGTCTTGCCGCATGACAGCGCCTGGTACCTCGGAGTGGGGCGACGTAAGGCTGACACCTTAACCCCGGCTAGTCACGGTACGTGCTGGCGCGGGCCTCGTCAAATCTCGGGCGCTGGCGGCACCGTTCGCGGTCCACCCGGTGAGCGAGGGGCCCCGGGTATGCCGCGGTGGCGTGAACGGCTATCGGTGGCTACACTCGCGCGGCCATGAACAGACTCCTCCCGCTGAGTGCCCTTGCCATTATGTCGCTGTCAGCGTGCGCATCCGGCAGCTTCCTCGGGCTCGCTACCAGCGCCTACGTCGACGAGCAGCTCGAGGCGACCAGGGCTGAGGTGGAGGCCGCGCGCGAGGACATGAGCGGTCAGCTGCAAGCTGAGATATCTACGGTACGGTTCGATGTCGATCGGGTAGACGAGCTGACCCGCGATCTCGAGCAACTGTTGGCCACGATTCGGGAGAACGAGCGAGCCACCCAGGAGCTGCAGCAGTTAGCGACTGTCGTCGCGTCGCGACTCGACGAGCTGCCGACAGAGACGCTGCGTCGCCTGGTCGAGATACTGGAGAGGAACCTGGAGGCCGCGCCCTAGTCCAGTGACCGCCGCCGGAGCTGGCCGCAGGCGGCAGCCACCTCGTCTCCCTTGGCGGTGCGGATGGTGGTCGGCACCCCGTATCGCTGCAGCGCGGCGCGGAATCTGGCCACCCGACTGCGACTCGGCCGCTGGAATGTCGCAGCAAGGTCGGGCACCGGGTTGTAGGGAATCAAGTTGACCTTGGCCGGACGACCACGGAGTAGCTCGCCCAACCGCTGCCCTTCGTCCTCGCCGTCGTTCACCCCGTCCAGCAGCACGTACTCGTAGGTGACCGTGCGCTTGGCCTGGGCGGCGTAGGCGTCGGCGGCCGCCAGGATCGCCGCCACGCTCCAGCTGCGGGCGGAAGGGACCAGCCGCGCCCGCAGCGCGTCGTCCGGTGCATGCAGGCTCACCGCCAGCCCCACCGGCAGTCCCAGGTCTACCAGGCGGCGGATACCGGGCACCACCCCCACGGTGCTCACCGTCACCCGGCGCGCACTCAGGCCGATGTCGTCCCCGCAGAGCGTGGTGATCGCTCCGGCCACCTGCTCGAAGTTCGCCATTGGCTCGCCCATGCCCATGAAGACGACATTGCTCACCGGTCCGTGTAGCCGTCTGAGGAGCAGCAGTTGCTCCACGATCTCCACGGCGGCGAGGTTGCGGACGACGCCGTCCAGGCCCGAGGCGCAGAATTGGCACGCCATGGCGCAACCGATCTGCGAGCTGATACAGGCCGTATGCCGGTGCCGCACCGTCGCACCGGGCCGGAGCTGCTGACGCAGCCGCCCGCCGCTGGGCGTCGAGCCGTCGAATTCACCGCGCCCCTCGTGAATCGACACCGATTCGATCAGGTTGCCGTCATGGGTGCGAAGCAGGAGCTTGCTGGTGCTGCCGTCGCGGCTGGGCGTGCTCGACACCACCTCCAGCGCACGCAGGCGGAAATCGGCCGCCAGCCTGGTGCGCAGGCCGGCCGGCAGGTCGGTCATGTCGGCGAAGCCCGCGGCGTCGTCGCGCAACAGGTGACGACGGAGCTGGGTGGCTCGATACGGGCGCTCGCCGAAGCCTGCCAGGTAATCGACCAGCTCCTGAACGGACAGCCCGCCCAGTGGCGGCCGCGAGGCGACGCCCGGAGTGGGGCCGTTCGACGGCGCGCCGGAATCGCCCCCGCTACTTCTTGAGCGGTCGATAGATGTGGGTGCTCTGACCGAAGAACATATCCGCGGTCTCCATCACCGTCTCGGAGAGGGTTGGGTGCGGGTGAATGGTGAGCCGCAGATCGGTTGCCAGCGCCGCCATCTCGACCGCCAGCGTCCCTTCTGCGATGAGCTCACCGGCTCCGCTGCCAACCACGCCCATACCGAGGAGTCGCTCGCTGCCGGGGTCGACGATCAACTTGGTGAGACCGTCGTTGCGGCCCATGGTGGTGGCGCGACCGGATGCCCCCCACGGGAACTTCATCACCTTGATGTCGTGACCCTGCTCCTTGGCTTGCGTTTCGGTCAGACCGCACCACGCCAGCTCGGGGTCGGTGAACACCACCGCGGGAATCGCCTGCGGCTCGAACGCGACGCGGTGGCCGGCGGCGGCCTCCGCGGCGGTGCGGCCCTCGTGGGTGGCCTTGTGGGCCAGCCCGGGCTCGCCGGCGATGTCGCCAATCGCGTAGATGCCGTCGACGGCAGTCATCCGCTGTTCGTTCACGTCGATGAAGCCGCGCTCGCTGACCGAGAGGCCCACCGCATCCAGACCCAGCCCTTCGGTGTTGGGGGTGCGGCCGACACTCATCAGCACGCGGTCGAAGGTTTGCGCGGGCGGCGCGTCCTTGCCGTTGTCCGTTGCGAACGTCGCCTTGAGGCCGCTCTTGGTTTCCTCGAGCTTGCTCACCGACGTGCTCAGCAATACCGATTCGAATGAGGCGCCGACGCGCTTGGCTACCACGCTGACCAGATCGCGGTCTGCACCCGGCAGCAGGCCCGGAAGCATCTCCACCACCGTCACCTTGGTCCCGAGCGCGGCGTACACGGAGCCGAGCTCCAATCCGATGTAGCCGCCGCCGATCACCAGCAGTGAAGATGGGATGCTCTCCAGCGCTAGCGCTGCGGTGGAATCCCACATGCGCTCGCTGTCCAGCCACAGTGAGCCGATCCGTGTAGGCCGCGATCCGGTTGCGACGATCGCCTTGTCGAACGCTACGCGGCGGTCGCCCTCGCCCCCGCGCACCAGGATCTCCTTGCCGGCCTGCAGCTTCCCACGGCCCTGGACGTAGTCGATCTTGCGCTGCGAGCTCAGGACGCCCAGGCCCCCGGTCATCTTGCCGACCACGTCCTCCTTCCAGCTGCGCATCTTGTCCAGGTCGATCTTCGGCTCGGCGTAGGTGACCCCCCACGCTTCGGCCTCACGCGCCTCCGAAATGAGCTTGGCGACGTGGAG
>CAJWOB010000203.1 GCA_913043885.1 uncultured Spirochaetaceae bacterium
CGGCAGGATCACATGCAGGAGGCGTACGCCGAGAAGAAGGGCTTGTCGGACCCGGACTCGGTGGCGATGACCGACATCGTGTGTCCGGACTGCGGCACCAAAGGCCAGTGGACCGAGCCACGCGACTTCAACATGATGCTGAAGACCTACCTGGGCCCGATCGAGACCGAGGAGGGGCAGCTGTTCAGCCAGCAGATCGCGGCCAGCGCCCTGCCTCTCGATCTGCCGGAGCAGACGGTACAGTACCGGATGCCCGCCGGTGGCCTGGCGATCCACCACACCATGATCCCCCATACCTCCGAGCCCAACGCCTCAGATCGCTGGCGACGGGTCATCACCTTCCGCTACGTGGCGGCGGACGGCACGTTCGGAGCCAAGCAGTACCCCGACTACCGCACCGGCGAAAGCTTCGACCGAGCGTTCTATCTGGTGCGTGGCAAGGACCTGGCGGGCAAGGGACTGAAGTCCAGTCCGTTCGATTGAGGCGATGGCGAAGATTCACTGGAGCCGACCGATCTGCAAGGAGCCCGGCAACTACGTTGCCTGGCCGACGATAGTCCGCACCGCCGACGGCGAGCTGCTGGTGGTGTTCTCCGGCGATCGCGACGAGCACGTGTGCCCGTACGGCAAGACCGAGCTCATCCGCAGCTCGGATGCGGGGGAGACCTGGACCGCCCCGGTGGTCATCAACAACTCCCCGCTGGACGACCGCGACGCCGGGCTGCTGCAGCTGAGCAATGGCGAGCTGGTGATGAGCACCTTCACCGTTACCACCATCGATCAGCTGGACTACTACCGGGAGATGCTGGCACAGGGCATATCGGGGGCGCGCTGGACCGCAGAGCAGGTCGACTCATGGGAGCGCCACTGCGGCAAGGTGATGCCCGAGACGCGCGAGCGCTGGACGGGAGCCTGGACGCGCCGCTCCACCGACGGAGGCCACAGCTGGGAGCCCCATGTCGACAGCATCGTCTCCGCCCCGCACGGACCCGCGCAGGCTGCGGACGGCTCATTGGTCTACGTCGGCACGGCGGTCCACGAAGGCCGCCAGGCGGTGCTCTGCGCCGAGTCGCAGGACGACGCGCGCTCCTGGCAGGTGGTCGGTACGGTGGCGTACATCGACGACTACCGCGACAGGTACACCCTGAGCGAGCCGCACGTGATAGAGGTGGAGGGAGACGGGCTCCTGTGCCTGATGCGGACCGACGGCAGCGAGTTGGGACTCTTCGGGTGCCGATCGGCAGACCGCGGACGGACTTGGTCTGCACCCGAGGCCACCGGCATGGTGGCGTTCGACAATCCACCCTACGTGTTGCGCCTGGCAGACGGCCGCCTGCTGTGCACCTACGGTCGCCGGCTGGCGCCGTTCGGGGAACGCGCCTGCATCTCTGAGGACGAAGGGCGCACCTGGCTGGTCGACGACGAGATCGTCCTCTGCGATTCGGTCGACACCGACATGGGCTACCCGGCGACGGCGGAGATCTCGCCCGGGGAGCTACTGAGCGTCTACTACCAGCGCCACCAGCCAGGCGAGAAGGTGAGCATCAACGCCACCCGCTGGAGCCTGAGCTAGCGCCCTCTACCTCGCGTCGAGGACTCCAGGCGGCAGGCCTCGCGGCAGCGGCTCCGGCGAGTCGAACGTGCTGTCGATGTGGACGTGGGCGCCCAATCTCGACGAGTCGTCAAAGGCGAGCATAACGTCCAGCACGTGGTAGCCAAGCTCCGCGCTCAGGCGGTGGGGCCGATCGTGCACCAGAGCTGAGACGAGGTCGGCTGCTCCCACTCCGCGCCTGACTTGGTCGTCGTGGGTGAGCGGGACGTCCTCCCACACATCGCCGTCGTGGAGGCGGAGCTGCACCGGCCCACCGAAGGTGTTCGGATCGGGGACGCTCAGCGAGCCTTCTGAGCCGTGGATCTCGAGCAGCGGCATGTGGTGGGCCCAGATATCGTAGCTCTGCACGACGGTGGCGACGGCGCCCTGCGCGAAGTCCATGGTGCCGGTGATGTGGGTGGGCACGTTCACCGGAATCTTCTGCCCACGTAGGGGTGACTCGGAGGTGACGGTTCGCTCTGGGAAGGAGATGCGCGTCGAGCCGGACACGCGGGTGATCGGGCCCAGCAGGAACGCAAGGGCGCTGACGTAGTAGACGCCCATCGCCAGCATCGGGCTGCCGCCCGGCTGGTAGTAGAACCCGGGATTTGCGTGCCAGGACTCGTTGCCGTGATTGCCGAACAACGCGGTGGCGGCCACCGGCTCGCCAATGCGCCCCTCGTCTACCACCTGCTTGCACGTCTGCAGCCCGCCCCCCGCCCCCCAGCAGGGTGTCGGGTGCCACCGAGAGCCGACGCCCGTGCCGCGCCGCCGCATCCACGGTGGCGCGCCCATCCGCCCGCCATGCCGCCAGCGGCTTCTCGGTGTGGACGTGTTTCCCCGCCTCGAGGATCGCCAGGTTCACATCGGCGTGGGCGGCTGGATTGGTGAGGTCGACAACCACCTCGATCGCAGGATCGGCCAGCAGCTCGTCGACGCTGCAGACCCGGGGCACGCCGAACTTGGCGGCGCGGCTCCGCGCGCGATCGAGGTCCAGGTCGGCGCAGGCGACCACCTCCAGAATCGGGAACCGCTTGCAGCCACGGAAGTACTGCAGCGCGATGGTGCCGCAGCCGATTACGCCAACGGGTACGGGCGTCACGATGCCACGCTCGCCGCCAGCTCGTTCAGCAGATCCATCGATTCTCGTACCGCGTCGGGCGACACCTGGTCCGACGGCGCCAACGCGAAGGTGCAGTAGCCCTGATAATCGATGTCGCTCAATGCCTGCAGCACCGCCCGATAGTCCATAGATCGGGCGCCGGGCAGCTCGCGGTTGCTATCGGCGAGGTGCACGTAGACGATGTGACTACCGTGGTCGCGGATCGCCTGCGCGATGTCAGTCTCCTCGATGTGCATGTGGAACAGGTCGGCCATCGTGACGATGTGGGGGCTGCCGACTGCGATACAAATCTCCGCCGCCTCGCCAACGGTGCGCGTCCACCACTGCTCGTAGCGGTTGACCGACTCGATTACCAGCCGGGCGCCACACTGCTCGGCGTGGGGGGCGATCTCCGCGCGCAGGATCTCGTGAAGCAGCCGATGCTCCAGATCCTCCGCCGTGTGTAGCGGCGACAGATCGGGGATGCGCTGGCCGTTACCCAACTGAAGCCCGATGGTGGGGTGAAAGATCACCCCGCCGGCGCCGAGCTCGGCCGCCTGGGTCAGCTGCTCTTTGGTGGTGGCGATGGCCGCATCGCGTACTTGGCGGCGCGCGTCCGGCAGCGCCATGCCGTGGGTGGGACAGAGCATGCTGACCGCGAGCCCGGTGGCGTCCAGCGCGCTCCGGATCTCATCCAGCCGCGCCGGCTGACTGCTCTCCGCTAGCTCGATCGCCTCGAGGCCGAGCCGGGCGACGCTCTCACACTTCGCCTCGAGTGTGTCGCCTTCCACCATCGGCTCGCGGATGGAGAATCGCAGCTTCACCCGCAAACCTCGCGCAGCACCCTCAGGTAGTTGCCGCCGATTATGGCGGCGATCTCGTCGTCGCTGTAGCCGTGCTTCGCCAGCGCCACCGTGAAGTAGGGCGCCGCGACCCAGGCAAAGCTACCGTCCAGGTGGCCGTCGACCTTCTCCGCGGCCTCGGAGTAGAGGTAGGCGCGAACGTCAGCCGGGATGTCGCCTCGGTAGGAGACATCGGATCCGCGGCCACCGACGTGCTCGATGCCGGCAACCTCGGCCACGTGCTCCACGTGGCGCACCCAGTCCTCGAGCCCACCCTGCGGGTCGGCAAGAAAGCGGCGGCCCAGCCCGCCGATGATCGACACCACCCCGCCGGTGTCGGCGATGGCGCGGATGGTGTCGTCGTCCAGGTTGCGCGGGTGCCGGTAGACCGCCATGCAGGCGCTGTGGCTGTTGACCACCGGCGCTGAGGAGGAGGCGGCTGCGTCCAACTGGGTGCGCCGGCTGCAGTGCGCGAGGTCGACCACGATGCGCAGTCGATTGAGGCGCTGCATGTAGTCGACGCCGGCGTCGGTGAGCCCTAAGTCCCGCTGGTCGTAGCACTGCGTTCCGAGGCGGTTGGTGTAGTAGAGGATCTGCGCCTGGCGAAAGCCCAGCCGCTGATAGAGCTCGAGGTTGCCCAGGTCGTTCTCGAGCCACGGCGGTGGGCCGCCGCTGCTCCACATGATGCAGTGTTTGCCCTCGGCCTTGGCGCGAACGACGTCGTCGGCGGTGCGGAACTTGATGAAGTGCTCCGGCAGGGCATCCAGCACCGCGGTAGTGCGTGCCACGGAACGCAGTGTGATCATCAAGTCGTGGACCAGCCCGTCGAACGCCTCGGTGCGCCAGGAACAGAACATGTGGCCGTAATCGTTGGCCAGGGTTACCCCCGAGCGCTGCCAGGCGGCGACGTACTCCTCCCGCACCAAGGGATCCGACACCACGTCGTGGTCGGCCACTTCCTGCAGCTCCCCCTCCATCTCGAACGGGGGCATACGCCGTTCGATGAGCTCCCGCGCCCGATCGCTCATGGCCCGCGACCAAGGTCTGGCGCCGCCGGACACCGCGTCGCAGACGATCGCATCGCGATGGACCCGCAGGCCGCGCTCCACGTCGGCCTCGCTGGCGCCTAGCTCTGCGAGCGCCGCAGCTGCCGGACTGTCTATGGCGGTGCCCATTCGGGCGGCATAGTATCAGAGCCGATGACGGCGGCGCTCCGCCAGCTGGGCGAACGGCTGGATGGCACGGTTGCCGACGACCCCGCCGGAAGTCTGTCGGCCGCGGTGATGCATCGTGGCGCCACGGTGTGGACCCATGCAGCGGGGTGGGCGGATCGGGAGCAGGACGCGCCCGCTACCACCGATACCGTCTACCGGGTTGGATCGGTAACGAAATCGTTCACCGTAGCCTGCGCGCTGCGGCTGGCAGAACGTGACGAGCTGGACCTCGACGCGCCGGTCGCCGAGCTCGTTAGCGAGATCCAGCAGGTGGTCGGCTACCCCGCCCAGCCGGCACCGATCACCCTGCGCGACCTCTGTTCACATACCAGCGGGCTGGCGCGGGAGCCAACCATCCCCGACCCGCTCGCCGGCGCCGTAGCCGACTGGGACCGGGTCTTGCTGGCCGCCCTACCCGCCACCCGTTTCGCCCACCCGCGGGCCGCCTGCTTCGAGTATTCCAACATCGGGGTCGCGATTCTCGGGCTGGCCCTGCAGCGCGCCGGCGACCGGCCCTACATGGAGCTGATCGCCACCGAGATCATCCAGCCACTCGGGCTTACGCGCACCGCGTTCCTACCGCCACCAGGCGGCGTGAACCTCGCGACCGGGTACGAGCGGCTGGCGGAGGGGACCATCAGCACCGACAGC
>CAJWOB010000204.1 GCA_913043885.1 uncultured Spirochaetaceae bacterium
TTGTGGACGTTGGTGATACGGATTTCTTGGTGGATCAGCAAGTGCTGAAATGGTTGGTTGAGGAAGAGAACGAGCGCCAGGTACTGGAACGAGTGCCAGGTGTTGAGTCCCTGGAAGGCAACGTCGAGATTCTGCAGCGCCGGGGTCAGGAAGAACAGGCTGGCCGCCACCGCCATGTGTAGGGTCTTGGGGCCATTTAGGCGCCGCTTCGCCGCCTCGATTACCGAGACGACCACGAATGCAAGCGCAAACAGCGCGAACAGGGCCAGCGCCATCCACGCCAGCGCTTCACTCCGCAGGAGCCCGGGGAACAGCAGCACGCGGCCGCCGGTGGTGAATGCCTGGGTGCCCAGGTCGCGACCGAACACCTGCAGCGAGGTCCCTGTGAAACGAAAGGTGGCCAGGACGAACAGACTCGCGGCTAGGAGGCCGTAGTCGGTGAGCGTGCCGATGCGGGTCCAGCAGTCGCCGCTCTGCGCCCCCGCCTTGGCGCGGTAGCTGTCGGCGACGTAGCCAGCCTGGTGGATGACGTGCAGGGCAGCGAAGAAGAAGAACATCGTCACCAACAGGTCGAGGTGGACGATGGCCAGCACCAGGACGATCAGCGGCATCGCCAGTGCCCCCCACGTGTACCGTGGGTAGCGCTGCCGGAACCGCGGCTCCATGAACGTCATCGTGTAGGTGGCGAACAGGTGCGGACCGCCGATCAGAAGTGAGATGGCGATGTCGACGGCGATGGTGCTGCTGGTGAGCTGATGGACGAAATGGGGCAGAAACAACAGCGCGGCCGAGAAGGTGATGAACGCGAGATCGTAGCGACGACTCACGAGCCAAGGTGTCTGCGCCGTGGATTGCACCAAGGGACGCCTTGAGCCTGTCGCCAGTGGGCGCGCCCGTCAATAGGGCTGCGCCTCGTGTCAGTAGGCGCGGGCGAGCAGCGTAGGGCGAGCGTCTTCTGTGCTGCCGAAGACGCAGGGGAGATCCGTCGGCAGGTCGACGCCCAGGGCCTCGGGGGACAGTGGCATGCAGCGGGCCGACACCTTGAGCTCTCCCAGGGCTGCGGCGGTCTCGGGACGCAGGTCGGCGTCCGGTGCCATCGGGGCCAGGGCGAAGCCTCCCTCGCCGTCATTGAACAGCTCACGTAACTCGTCGAGGGAGCGCACCGCGGTGGTGTTCTCCGCCCGCAGCTGTCGAGCCCGCTCCAGGAGGCCCGCCTGCATGCCGGCCAGGGTGTCCGCCATGGCGGCGACGAATGCCGCCCGGGGCAGACTGTCACGATCGCGCGGCGCACGATCCCGCCGCCCCACCGACACAGCGTCCGCGGCAATATCGCGCGGCCCCACCTCGACACGGATTGGCACTCCCCGCTTGATCGCCTGCCAGTTCTTTTCGCCGCCGCGCAGGTCGCGGTCGTCGATATCGGCGCGCACCGGCTCCCCCGCGTAGGACTGCTCCGCCAACGACGCCACCAGCGACTGGCAGTAGGCCAGCACCTCCGCGCGCTGCTCATCGCTCTTGTAGATGGGCAGGATGGTCACCTGGTGCGGCGCCAATCGCGGCGGCAGCACCGCACCATCGTCGTCGCCGTGGCTCATGATCACCCCCCCCACCAGGCGGGTGGAGACCCCCCAAGAGGTTGTCCACGCGTGGCTGATCGCTCCGTCGCGGCCGCTGAAGCTGATGTCGCAGGCGCGGGCGAAGTTCTGCCCCATGAAATGCGAGGTGCCGGCCTGCAGCGCCTTGCGGTCCTGCATCATCGCCTCGACGGTGTAGGTGTCCACGGCGCCGGGGAAGCGCTCTGCCGCGGTCTTCTCCCCCGCGACCACCGGCATGGCCATGTGCTCCTCGGCGAAGGTGGTGTAGACGTCCAGCATCTGCCGCGTCTCCTGCTGCGCCTCCTCCGCCGTCTCGTGTGCGGTATGCCCTTCCTGCCAGAGGAACTCCACCGTGCGCAGGAACAGGCGAGGTCGCAGCTCCCAGCGGACCACGTTCGCCCACTGGTTGATGAGCACCGGCAGGTCGCGGTAGCTCTGCACCCACTTGGCGTAGGTCTCACCGATGATCGTCTCACTGGTGGGCCGGACCACGTAGGGCTCATCCAGCTCGGCCGCCGGCACCAGCTGACCCTCTTCGTCGGCCTCCAGCCGGTGGTGGGTCACCACCGCGCACTCCTTGGCGAATCCCTCCACATGGTCGGCCTCACGCTGCAGGTAGCGAAGGGGGATGAACAGCGGGAAATAGGCGTTGCTGTGCCCGGTGTCCTTGAACATCCGGTCGAGCTGACCCTGAATGCGCTCCCACAGCGCGTACCCCCACGGCTTTATCACCATGCAGCCTCGCACGGCCGAAGCCTCCGCGAGGTCCGCGGCCTTGACGACCTGCTGGTACCACTCTGGGTAGTCCTCGGCTCGAGTAGGCGATATCGCGTTGCGTGGTGGGGTGGCCATCCGCGTAGAGCGCGCACCGTACAGCGGCACCTAGCCAACGGGCAAATGGGGCTGGCAGGCGCGTGGTACGCCTAAGCCCAGCCACGTCCCTTCACGCTTCGGGGCGTGATAGAGTCCGACAGTATGACCGGCGACGGGCTGGTCAAGGCCGGGTTCATCGACCAGGAGCAGATGGAGCAAGTGCTGGCCAAGCAGCGCTCCGGCGACGACCGCCGCTTCGGCGCCATCGCCATCGAGTTCGGCTTCCTCACTGACGACCAGATGATGCGCTACCTGGAGATGTGGGCCCGTGGCGAAAGCGGCAGCGAGGCAGGAGACACGGGCCAGAGTCCTGGCCAGGACTCTGGCCCCGACGACGCGTCGCAGCCGTCCGGCGACTGAGCGGTGCCGCCCACGAGAACGGTCGCGGCTGCGGTCTTACTCGGGGCCCTGGCAACGACCGGCCACGCGCAGGAGGCAGAGGCCGTGGCGGCGGGGCCGGAAGGCCCGCTCCGCGTGGTCCTCAGCGTCGATTCCGCTGTGGCCGCATTCCGCGACACGATTAGCCAGATAGTTCGTTTCGAGATCGAGCAGCAGGTCGCGCAGGGCACGCTGGCGGTGGAGCTGGATCTGCAGGATGGCGGCGAGCCATTGGCCGAGGCGGAGGAGGCGCAGTCTCGCGAGGCCGACGCTGTGGCCGACGCTTTTGCATCGCAGATCCCGTTCCTGTTGCTGTTCGACGTGCGCGGTACCACCGATGCGGTCACCATGGAGCTCACCTGGTACGACGTCGACGCGGCGGCGCGAACCACCGCCACCCGTAGCGGCCGCATAGGCTTGGATCTGGATGGGGTGGTGGTCGCCGCGGTCAGAGAGGTGGTGGAGACGCCGACCGAGCAGCGTCAGGTGGCGGACGACCTGCTCGCCGCACGGCGTCGTGCGTCCCGCGCCCTGCTTGTCGCCGGTCGGTCCGGCCTGATGAGCGTCGTCGGCGGTCTGGGCGGTGACCTCCTCCCGACGGTGGCGCTTGCGACGTTCCTCGGGCTGGAGCTGGATCTGCGCGATGCACGGCTCACCATCGGGGCCGAGGGCAGCTACTTCCCCATCGCTACCACGGGAGGCTCTGGTGGGCCGGAGTTCATCGTCCCAGTGATAGCCGAGGTCCAATACGCGTTCGGCGAGCCACTCGAGCTGCACGCCCGAGCCGGCCTCGGGGTGGCGCTGCTGGCGGCAGGGGAGTTAGAAGGGGGGCCAATCCCACTGCCCGGCGTTGTCGTCGCCCTCGGCGGCAGCCTGCCCATCGCCGGTACCGCACGGGTGGTGCTCGACTTCGGAGTGCACATCGTCTACGCCGGCGACGCGAGGCTGTTCGTCGGCGTGCGACCGTCCCTCGGTCTGGCTGTCTCGATGCGTGCCGGCGGGTGAGCGGCATCACAAGCGACGGGGCGGGCGAGGTCGCCGGCGAGGGCGTCAGCGAGCGGCTGGCGCTGCTGGACTATAGGCGACAGGTGGCCGCCATGTACGCCGCGGTGCGAAGAGAAGAGGTGGCGATCGAGGAGCGCTGGACGCAGCTTCGGGCACAGCGGGAGGGGCTGTTTCGCGACCATCCGCTCTTACCGTTACCGCCCGACCGCCGCGCCCAGGCGCAGCTCCCCTTTTTCGACTACGACCCGCAGTGGCGGGTAACCGCGCAGGTGGCTGCCACCGCACCGGTGGCGCACACCCTCCAGTTGCGGGACGACGGCGACGTGCGGCTTACACGGCTCGGCGTGGCCCAGTTCGAGGTGGTCGGCAGGCGGCTGCGTCTGCCGCTGCAGTGGGTGGGTGGCTACGGAGGTGGCCTGCTGCTCTCCTTTCGCGACGGCACCAGCGGGCGGGAAACCTACGGCGGCGGTCGCTACCTGCTCGATACCATCAAGGGCGCCGATCTCGGCGGTGCCGATCTCGGGGGCGGCGAGCGTACGCTCGTCCTCGACTTCAACTTTGCCTACAATCCGTCGTGCGCCTACGACCCTCGTTGGCACTGCCCGCTGCCCGACCGTGACAGCTGGCTGGACGTCGAGGGACGGGCCGGCGAGCGAATGATGTGACCACTCCGCCGCGGGCGTTGCTCACGCACTGGGCCGCCGAGCTGGGGTGCCCGGAGGCCTACCTGGCACAGCCCGGCACCTATCTCGTGCGCTCCTCGCAGCTGGCGCTCAACCGTCTGGTGGTTACCCGCACGGAGCTGGCCTCCGTCCTGCAGGTTTCGACGATGCTGGAGGACCGGCAGGAGGAGGGGGCGCTGCTCGGTGGAGACGGCCCTCTGGCATCCGAGCCGCTCACCGCCGAGCAGCTGATCGCGCGTCTCTCTCAGCCCCCCCTGTCGATGGCGTGGACCGAAGCGATCTTCTGCGCCTGTGTTGGATGCTTTGAGGTAGGCTTGCTGGCTCCAGGTGCCGGCATTCTCGACAAAGACATAGGCGGCGCCTGAGTCCGAGGCGGTGTTGCTGTTCTGGTTGCCGTTGACCCCGGTCGCGTTGCTCGACTCCTTTGGCGCGCCGACGACCAGCGTGTCTCCATGCAGGGCAAGCGATGCGCCAAAATTGTCGACCTGTTCGGTGTTGGAAGCCTTGATGTACGCGCGTTGTTCCCAGGAGGTGTTCATCGAGCGATAGATGTAGACGCTCCCGGAGTTGACCGCGCTGTTGTCTTGCTGATTTCCCTGAACTCCCGAAGCAGAGCTGTCTTCATCAGGAGCGCTCACGGCGATGGTGTTGGCCGAGATCGCCACGCGCATGCCGAAGTGGTCTTGCTCCTCGGAGTTCGACGCCTTGATGTATGCGCGCTGCATCCACGAGCTACCCTCGCGCACGAAGACGTAGGCTGCGCCAGAGTCCATCTTGGTGTCCTGGTTCTGGTTGCCGTTGATCGAGGTGGAGGC
>CAJWOB010000205.1 GCA_913043885.1 uncultured Spirochaetaceae bacterium
CACCGGAACGCCAAAGGTAAGCGGCATTCCGGCCAGCGGCACGCTGCCCGGACTGCACAGCTCCACATCCGCCTCCACCGCCGCGGTGCCGCCGCCTGCAGCGGTCTCGAAGCCGGCCAGCCGAAACTCGTGGTCCAGTTCCGCAGTGGCGCCGGCCGGTTCGGTCGCAGTGACATGCAGGGTATGCGCCGCGTCCGCGGTGTCGGCGGTAACCGCCGGCAGGTCGAGCGCGTGCAACGTAGTAGCGGCCCCTGATTCCTGCTCCACCGGCTCGCCGTCGAGCGTGACGGCCAGTGTCGCGGGGGGATAGGTGACGCAGTGGAGAGTGGCGCCGACAACCTCGCTGTCGGCCCCTCGAGCCGGCTCGACGTGAACCCGCTCGATGCGGGGCGCGAACGAGCTTGCCTGTGGCGCCTCGGTGAGCATCACGAATCGCTCGATGCGGCAGGGGCCGCCGTCGGAGGTCGCAAACTGCACCCACTTGACGCGATCGTCGAACACGATCGGTTCCTCGATGATGAGCAGGTGGCGGCGATTGTCATGGCGGGTCGCCTCGATGCGCCCGACCGTTTCCGACCCGAGGCTGACCTCGAGCGGGAGCTCGTAACCCACCTCGTCGTAGACGAGGGCTCCCAGGTAGTAGGTCCCGGGGAGGCTCGGATTCCGCGACGGCACGCGGAAGCGGTGACGGATCGTCGATGCCACCCCGGCGGCTACGATGGAAGGAGGGCGATAGACGCTGTAGTTGGTGTAAGCGGTCAAGCCCAGGTCGGGCACCCAGCCATCCATCGACTCCGAGTCGATGGCCGGCCACGAGTGGTTGCCCGGGGTCGCCAGCAAGCTCTCGATCCGATCCTCCTCGGCGACGTCGATATAGGGGATTAGCTGCATGGTGGGCTCCTGTGGGCCGCGGTGGCCGCTAGCAAATAAGCGCCTTCTTGCCGCCCAGACCGTGGCCCGCCGGCCGCTCACCAACCCATCGTTCGTCGATTGGCTCCGAGCTCAGCTGATAGCGGCTGTCGGACGACAGCCGGAAGCGGTCGGTTTGATTGTCGAGGCTGGCGTGCATCGTATGCATGGTGAAGACGAGCAGGTCGCCGGCGAGGAAGTCCGCGCTCAGCCAGCGCCCGCCCAGGCGCTCGCGTATGGCAATCGCGTCGACCTCGAATGCGCCGTTGTTGGCCCTTTCATCCCAGCGCTGCTCTCCGGATTCGATGGCGGCCGCATCGGGACCGTTGCTGCAGTATTCGTCGACATCCAGCTCGGCGTAGTCCAGCACCTGCTGGTTGCGGTGCGACGCCTCCAGGATGGTCAAACCGCCCATCTCCAGCGGGCAGTCGCCAATGGGGGTCCACGCGGTGAGAAGATCCGCGCTGCCCCGCCCCATGAACACCTTGTCACAGTGCGGGTGGGTGGCGGTGTCGTCTCCCGGGGTCTTGGCCCGCAGCCAGGTGAAGTCGAAGTGTCGCACCGGGCCGCCAAACAGCTCCGTGAAGAAGTCGAGCATGCGCTCGCCATAGATGACGCTGTCGAGCGCGGCGTTGTCTTCCGCCAGCTCGTGGGCACTGCTGTTACTGGCCCCAGGACGAGCGACGCCCTCATCCCACGGGGCGCCCTCGGCCAGCATGCCGAGCGCGCCCAGGCGTCGCAGCAGCTCGTCGCGTGCGGCCAGCACCTCACCTCGGTCGAGGAGCTGAGGCAAGTAGAGATACCCCTGCTCGTCAAGGAGGCCGCGCCAGGTGGCGAAATCGCCGTTGCTCGGGTCCGTCCTCTGCAGCGAACCGAATGCGGAGGGGGATACGTCGAGGGGACGTCCCTGGTAGGTGGGTGCGGTAGTGGTGGGCATCTGCGTGGCACCGCAATGTAGCCCATGGGTTGCCCGGTTTGGTAGCGGGGCGTCCCGGTCTACACTGCAGGCCGCGGCGCGTACCATGAACGTCCTCGTAATCGGCGGTAACGGCATGATGGGTCCCTGGGTGGTCCCCGTCTTGGCCACCCGCCACCGGCTGCTCGTCACCGACATCAACGACCCACCACCAGATGCGGCGTTCGAGTATCGGCAGCTCGACGTGGCAGACGCCGCCGCGGTCGACTCGGCCGCGGCCGGCATGGACGCCATCGTCAACCTATCGGTGCTGCGCGCCGATCGCGACCTGGCGTTCCACGTGAACGTCCGCGGCAACTACAACCTGGCGCGGGCGGCGGCTCGCCACGGCGTACGACGGATCGTAAACACAGGGCCCCACAACCAGGTGATCGGTAGGTACCTCCCATGGGAGCACCGGCTGCACCCCGATCTACCGCCGCGTTCGGGGACCGGACTGTACGGCCATACCAAGGCGCTGGGCCACGAGGTCCTACGCGTGTTCAGCGAGCGCTACGACCTGTACGTGCAGTCGCTGCTGTTTGCCGGGCTGCGAGTGCCAGGGAGCTGGTGGCTACGACCGAAGACGCGCGGCCGCAACTTCCCGCTAGGACAAGATCTCGACGGCGGCTACGTGGTCGCCTGGCCGGACGCCGCAACGGCGGTACGCGCCGCACTCGAGGTTGATCTGGCCACGCTGCCGTCGCGCTGCGAGAGCTACTTCGTGCTGCCGGACCTTCCTCACGGCAAGTACTCGAGCGAGAAGACCGAGCGAGTGCTCGGCTGGAGAGCGACGTATCAACTAGAACAGTTCTGGAATCGCAGCGCCGACCTGTAGGCGGCCAGCTTGGCGCGCACCGCCTGCCGGCGCCGGTAGCGGTCCGGTCGAGCCATCTCGCCCGCAAAGTGATACCGTCGCTGGAGCATGGCTAACCGAACGTACGCCGAGCAGTACCTGGACGCGATTCAGCTCGGGCTGGTGGGCCTGCACCAGGAGCTGCCAGAGATCAGCGCCGCCGCCACCGAGGCGGCGCGACGCGCCTGCGCCGACGCAAGGGTGTGGGTGATGAGTGACGAGGTGGGGTTCGTCAGCGAGCTTCAGCACCGCGCCGGCGGCCTCATGATGTTGCGCGGCCTGCCCGGGGAGCACCTGACGCTCGACGATTCGGTGAGCGAGAACGACGCGGTAGTCGCGTCCACGCAGGCGCTGCACAGCGACCGCCAGGCCGCATTGCTGGATGGCCTGAGGGAACGCGGCGTCGCCGTGACGCTGATCGGATCAGCCGATGACCCGCTGCGCGGCCAGGCCGGCTCGTTCATCGACAACGGGCTGTCACCCGGCACGGGTGCCGTTATCGACCACGGCGGCCGAATGATCTGTCCGGCGGCAAGCGCCATCAACGTGGCCGCCGGCTGGACCTGGTGCGTGGAGCTCGCCAACGCCTGTGCCGCGCTGGGCAGGGCACCGGTGTTCCTCATGAGTGGGGCACTGGCCTCCGGCTTCGATCGCAATCAGCAGCACGAGGGAAAACCGTTTCACAACGAGGGTGAGTACCAGCTCCTGCCGGCTCCCGCCGGGCAGAAGGGTGGCGAGTATCTGGCGGAGCTACAGCGCTGCTTTACCTCGATACGGGCAACGGAGCTGGGACGACTGGATGAGATCGGAGCCGTGGCCGCGGCCACGCGCGAGGCGGGGCACACCGTGTGGTGCGCATCGATCGGCCACAACATGGGCGGACAGCGCGACCTGGAAGGCGACCCGGGCTTCTACCAAGTGGTGTTTCCGGAGGCCAACGAGGTGCCGCCGATGGCCGCCGGCGACTTCTACATCTACAACGGCTACTACTTCTTCCCCGAGGAGGAGCTACGCGCGGCGCGCGCCATGGTGTCGCGATCCGCGTGGGTGATGGGTGGCCGGGAGATCGAGACGATCTATCCCCATGACGGGGAGATCTTCGTCAACGCTTACTGGCGCTACGGCGACACCAGCCTGCACCTGCCCGGGTACGACGTCCGCGTCGTGCCGCCCTCCGGCGTAATCGCCACCGCCATGCTATGGCTGCTTCACGCGGCGGCAGCGGACCACATCGCGCCGTAGGCGCGCAGGCGGACAAGCGCGCAGGGAGCTAGGCCTCGAACGCCTGGAGCAGCCCACGGACGTAGCCGATAGCGAACGCCATCCCCTGGCTGCCTCGCTCGTCCTCGTACTCACTGTGCGGCACGTGGCCGGGAAGCAGGACGCCATCGAAGCCCACTTCGTCGAGGGTACGCAGCGCAGCCAGAAAGTCGCAGTCCGCCTCGTCGAGGTAGCACTCACGAAACGCCGGTACCGCGCCCTGCACCCCCTGCACATGCCCGTAGACGATATCGCCACACTCCCCGTGGTGACGGATGGCGGCCGGGATGTCGGTGCCCATCGCAGTCCAGTTGCCGAGGCACAGGTTCAGACCGCTCGCGGAGCTGCCGGCAATCTCCATTGCCCGCGCGTGACCCTCTGGCGAGCCGAACAGGCGTGGGATGCCGCCCAGCTCTTCCACCGGCGGGTCGTCGGGATGCAGCGCCAGGCGCACACCAGATGCCTCGCACACCGGGACGATGGCGCGGATGAAGTACTCGTAGTTGGCCCACATCTCCTCGCGGGTGTAGACCCGGTCGCGAAACGGCGGCGCAGCCGCCGATAGCTTCGCGTCGAAGCTGGAGCTCATGCTGCCACCGCGGCCAGGCGTGGATAGCGAGGTGCGCCACGACCGCCGCTGCAGCTCCGGCTCGTTGACCATCCAGTTGTAGCCCAGCGCGGGGATGCCTGCGCGACCCATGCTCTCGATCGTCGCCGCCACGTTCTCGATCTGCCGATCGCGTCCGGGCAGGCCGAGGATTATCTGGTCGCAGGCGGCGTTCGGCAGTGCGTTCTCGATCGCCGCCACCCGCATGCCGGCGTCCTCGCAGCGCTGCTTGGCGACAACGGTGCCGTGGTAGTCCCAGTGCGCGTCGGCGGAATCGAGGTTGTCGGGTGCAAAACGAGTCTCGTGGTCGGGCAGTGACCCCTCGCTGAGGACCACGTCCTGAACGCCGTACTGCGCCAGGTAGCGAAGGTAGCGGTCGTCCGGGCGGTCGTAGGCGCAAATGCGAATCATCGTTCCGGGCCACAGCATGCGGGCGGCCCCGAGGGTGCGTCAATCTGGCGGCGTGGCGCCATGCCCAATCAGTCGATTGGATCGAAGAACGTCAGGTCAGCCCCGTGATTGTCCATCGCCGTAACCGCGTCGCCCCGGAGACGGACTCGAATCGGGCCGGCCGGATTGTTCAGGGTCAGCTCCTCGGCTGCGAAGGGGAACGTGATGTCCACGGGCTGGCCCACCGGCGGCCGTGCGAACAGCAGGTGGTCGCCGGCGCGGCGCGGCTCACGCGTGCCGCTGACGCCGACCTCGGCGTCGGCCGCCCACGGCGGCAGTCGCACCCACAGTGGGCCAGGGCGATG
>CAJWOB010000206.1 GCA_913043885.1 uncultured Spirochaetaceae bacterium
TCTTCGTCCTGTTTGGCAGGATCGAACTTGGCGAACCACCCCATGATATTGTCCGTCTTGGCGATCAGACGGCTGGGGCGGCTGGCGATATAGTGCGGCGACTCCGGCACGCGGATCAGCGCGGTCTCCACCCCTTGCAGCTTGAGCGCGGTGTAGAACTGTTCAGCTTCCCAGGCCGGGGTGCGGTAGTCTTCCTCGCCCACCATGACCAGGGTCGGCGTAGTGACATTGCCGACAAGGGAAATGGGTGACAGGTCGAAATAGGCCTGCGGGTTCTCCCACGGGTCCTCGCGGATCCAGTGGCGCCAGACCATCGGGGCGATGTCCCCGGCAAGCGCCATGGTGAACCAGTTGATGACAGGCTTGATCGTCGCGGCCGCGGCAAAGCGGTCGGTCTTGCCGACCGTCCAGGCTGTCAGCACGCCGCCGCCGGAGCCGCCCGTGATGAAAAGGCGGTCCGGATCGACATAGTCGCGCGCCACCATCTCATCGACGACGCTCATCAGGTCATCATAGTCGTTGCCGGGATAGGCCTTGTCGATCAGCTGGGCGAATTCCTCGCCATAGCCGGTCGAGCCGCGCGGATTGGTGTAGAGCACCACATAGCCGTTCGCGGCCCATTCCTGGAAGCGGTAGTTGAAATCCACACCATACATGGCGTGCGGACCGCCATGGATGTTCAGCACCATGGGATAGGTCTCGTTCGGATCGAAGTCCGGCGGGTAGATGATCCAGCCCTGGATCTGCTCGCCGTCAAAGGACGGGTACCAGATCTCCTCGATGTCGCCGAGCTCGACGTTCGCTCGCTCCAGCACCTTCGGCACCACGGCTCCCGGGGCGACGGTGAACAGCTCTGGTGCGATGGCAGCGCTGGCATGCGCCTCCACCGTCGCGATGGGCGCCGCACCGAGCGCCTCGGCGCGTCGCTCCGAAGCCACCACCAGCGCGGCGGCGCCATCGTTGAGGGGCGAGGCGTTGGCGGCAGTTACCGTGCCGTCCTCGGTGAACACCGGCGGCAGTGTCGACATCTTGGCGAAGTCGGCGCGCGCCGGCTCCTCGTCGGCGGTAACGGTGGAGCCGTCTTCCAGATCTACTGGGACGATCTCGGCATCGAAGGCGCCGTGCTGCTGCGCTGCCTGTGCCCGTCGATAGGATTCGACCGCGAACTCGTCCTGCTGCTCGCGGCCGATGCCGTACTTCCCGGCCAGCAGCTCCGCGGCGTTGCCCATGTGGAAGTCGTTGTAGGTGTCCCACAGGCCGTCGCGGATCATGCTGTCGATTACCGTCTGGTCGCCGAAGCGGTAACCGCTGCGTGCCTTGTCCAGCAGGTACGGGGCGTTGGACATGCTCTCCATGCCGCCGGCGACCATCAGCTCCGCGTCGCCGAGGGCGATAGCCTGGGAGGCGAACATGAGGGCCTTGAGGCCGGAGCCACACACCTTGTTTACCGTGGTGGTCGGCACCGTATCCGGCAGACCGGCGCCCATCGCGGCCTGGCGCGCGGGGGCCTGGCCGACGCCGGCGGTCAGCACCTCGCCCATGATCACCTCGTCGACCTCGGACGGGGTGGCACCCGCCCGCTGCAGCGCCGCGGTGATGGCGATGCTGCCGAGCTGCGGGCCGGTCTTGCTGGCCAGCGCGCGGCCGAAGGAGCCGATGGGCGTGCGGCAGGCGGAGATGATCACGGCACGCCCGTTGCGGCCGGCGCTGCCGAGGGGGGCGTCGTCAGGCAAGGAAGTGCTTTCCACCCTTGGCGCGCCGGCGCAGCTCGTCGCAGGGGCCAAAGCGTTCGCCGTAGGCGTCGGCCAGCTGCTCCATTCGCGTCACGATTGTAGCAAGGCCGCGCTGGTCGGCGTATCGCAGCGGTCCGCCGCGGTGTTCGGGGAAGCCGGTGCCGAGGATCATGATGAGGTCGACGTAGAGCGGCTGAGAGACGATCTGCTCCTCCACACAGCGCGCCGCCTCGTTCACCATCATCAGCAGGCAGCGGTCGGCGGCGTCGGCGACAGACGCAGCGGCTGTTGCAGCTGCAGCGCCGGCCCGCGCGGGCCCATCGCCTGCCGCAAGGGGGAGATCGGCATTCGGAGTAGCGCTACGCCCTTCGTGGCGATAGAAGCCGAGCGCAGCGTCGCCACCTCCTTTGCGGCCCACCTGACCGGCATCGAGCATCCGATCGAGGAGCGGCGGCGCCATGAAGCGGTCGCCGTAAGAGCCGGCCAGCGCATTCGCGATCTTCGCGGTTACGTCCACCCCGACCTCGTCGATCAGACGCAGCGGTCCCATCGGCATGCCGAACCGCGCCAACTCGGCGTCTACCTCCGTTGCAGCTACCGTCTCGTCGCAGACTCGCGCCGCCTCCAGCAAGTAGGGAAACAGAATGCGGTTGACCAGGAAGCCGGGTCGGTCGCGGACGACCACCGGCGTCTTGCCCAGCCGCCGCGCCAGCTCGACGGCGGTGGCCAGGCTGGCCGGCGAGGTAGCTTCGGTGGCCGCCACCTCGACCAGACGCATGCGGTTTACGGGATTGAAGAAGTGCAGGGCCACGAAGCGTTCCGGACGTGCGACGCTGGCGGCAAGCTCGTCGAGCGGCAGGGATGAGGTGTTGGTGCAGATGACGGTGTCCGCCGCCACGTTGTCCTCGAGCTCCGCCAGCACCCGCTGCTTGAGGCTCAGCTCCTCGGTCACCGCCTCGACCGCCACATCCAACTGCTCGAACCCGGCGCCATACTCGGTGGTCGGGGAGATGGCCTGCAGGCCGGCCGCCGCCGCGGCGGCGTCGGTGCGGCCGCGCGCCAGCAGCTGGTCGTACATCTCGGTGGCGGCCGCCATGCCGCGCCGCAGCGGTTCGTCGGCGACGTCCTTCATGGTTACCGCTATCCCGGCGCTCGACAGCGCCCAGGCGATGCCACCACCCATCACCCCGGCGCCAAGCACGGCGGCGCGGTCGACGGTGCCGGCGGCTGCCACATCGACGCCGAACGACTCCTTCCGCAGCGCCCCGCGGTGGAAGAACATCGACATGAGGTTGTAGCCGGCATCGCTGGCGAGGCAGCGGACGAACGCCTCCCGCTCCAGCTCCAGCCCTTCCTGCATCGACTTGCCAGCCGACGCCACCACCACCGCCAGCGCGCTCTGAGGGGCGGCCGGATGAATCCGCCCCGTGCCGATGGCGGCGGCGGTAGCCTCCACCAGCGCGGCCGGCACCTCCGGCATCGGTGCGCTCTCCCGGCTGCCGGCGCTCGCTCGCTCGGGCCGGCCGGCCAGCTCGGCCAGCGAGCCAGGCATCTCTGCGGCTGGCACGCACACGTCCACCAGACCGATGGCGAGGGCTTCGGCGCCGCTCAGCGGCCGGCCGCCGGTGATGAGAGGCAGCGCCGCCTCCGCCCCCACCAGGCGGGGCAGGCGCTGGGTGCCACCCCATCCGGGGATGATACCAAGCGTCACCTCCGGGAGCGCGATCTGGGTCTTTGGGTTGTCGCTGGCCACACGGTAGCTGCACGCTAGCGACAGCTCGGTGCCGCCCCCGATGCACGCGCCGTCGATCATGGCCACCGTCGGTACCGGCAACCCCGCGATCCTGCCGAAGAGGACGTGGGCGACGTCGACGAAGCGGCGGATGTCATCGGGCTCCCGCATGGCCAGCATCTCGCCGATGTCGGCACCGGCGACGAAGCAGTTGGGCTTGGCGCTGGTCAGCACCACCACGTCGGCGGCGCTCCCGGACTGCCGGCCAGCGGCCAGCTCGTGCTCGATCTCGTCCAACACGCTGCTGAGCTCGTCCAACAGCGCCGCCGAGAAGACCACCAATCGCTGGTCGGCAGGATCGAAGGTCAGCTCGATCGTGGCGAGGCCACCGGATTGCCTGCCGGTCCAGGTGACGGCGCTCACCCGATAGGCTCCCGCTCGTCGCGAATCTCCAGCTGCCGCCATGTATCGAGGTGGACGGGACGCGGGTTGGGCCACGCCTGCGGAGCGGTTACTGCCGCCCGCTCACCGGCGCGCCACACTGCAGTGGCTCGCAGCCGCTGACGCACCCGCCGCTTCTGCTGCTGGCTGTCCTCCAGCTCCACGTCGACATCGTCGAGCTGCAACGCCACCACATCGGCTTCACGCCCTACCTGCAGCGAGCCGATCTCCCCCTGCCAGCCGATCGCGGCGGCGGGCTTCGCAGTGCTCGCCGCAACCACCTCCTCGAGCGACATACCGACCGCAAGCATCTTGGTCATCACCGTGGTCAGATCGTAGGCGGGCCCTTCGTGGCAGAGTGAATGCAGGTCGGTGCTGATGGTGTCGGGCGCGAAGCCGGCCACCATGCACGCCTCCGCCACCGTCCAGCTGAACGCCCCGGCGCCGTGGCCGACGTCGAACAGAACACCGTTGTCGCGCGCCGCCACCGCGGAGGGGTGAATCGATCGGTCCGACTGCACCAGTGTGCTGCGGAAACCGTGCAGCGCGTGGGTGTAGATGTCGCCGTTCGCCATGTCGCCGGGGCAGCTCTCGAGCGGCACGGTGGAGAAGGTGTGATGCACCATCAGCGGCAGGCCGACCGTGCGCGCGGCGGCGATGGCCATCCGGTATCCCTCCGCCTCGTTGCGGCCATCGTTGGCGATGGAGTCAGTGAGCCTCACCTTCACCCCCACGCACACATCGCGGTTGTCGTCGATGGTGCGGGCGCACGCTTCCTCGCTGAGGAGCTTGAGGCTCTCCAGCTCACCTACCGCATCGCCACCGGCGAGGGCGGCGAACGAGAGTCCGCCGCGCGAGATGTTGACGAACGCCAGCAGCCGGGTACGGAAGCGATCGATGCAGTAGGCACGCAGGCCGGGGAAGGTGTCGTGCCCGGCGCTGCCGGCGTCCACCACGGTGGTGACGCCCCGGCCGAGGCAGTAGTGGTCCATGTCGATGCCCAGCGGGGTCGCCAGGTAGTAGCCGTGGGTGTGGATATCCACCAGCCCGGGCGCGACGATCTGCCCGGAGGCGTCGTAGATCTGCTCGCCGTCGGCTGACGGGAGGTCCTCGGCTATGGCGGCCACCCGGCCGCCGGCGATGGCGACATCGAGGGTGGCGTCGGTGGTGGTGGCCGGGTCGATTACCCGACCCGATTTGATGATCCAGTCGTAGCGGGCCATGGTTGCTATGCGAGCGCAGCTGAGAAGGTGGCGCGAGCCCACGCCACCGTCAAATGCACGCGACGCCTCCCCGCAGATCACCATGACCCGGCCTCGGCTCTGGGTGCTCTTTCCGGCTGCGTTTCTGACCGCGCTCGCCGAGGGGGTGGCGACGGTGGGGTGGGTGTTCTACGCGCGGGACCAGCTCGGCGCGGCCGGCACGCAGGTAGG